>NZ_JBHWWZ010000005.1:0-165703 GCF_042730275.1 Rhodococcus sp. NPDC060086 | reverse complement strand
ACCCAGCAAGCTGGGCATCATCGTTCGACTTGCATGTGTTAAGCACGCCGCCAGCGTTCGTCCTGAGCCAGGATCAAACTCTCCGTTGAAGACTCATAATCAAAACCCCGAAGGGCTGATCAGTCAAAGACATCGAGCCAAATCACTAGCATACAAAACTCAAACTAGCTTGAACCGATCACCACAGACGGAAGAATGTGATGATCAGCAAAATGATCATCCACCAAAAGCGGATGATCGCACCAAAATAATTGGCACTGACATTCATCGGCACACTGTTGAGTTCTCAAAGAACACGCACACACCATCACCGACCGGATTTTCACATCCGGCCCGTTCCGGGGCAACTGTTCCAGCCTAGTTCGTTTCACTCACGGACGCAAATCCGTGTGCTGTTCGGAACCAGGGGCGGTGCAAAACCTTACCAGAAGGTTTCGTACCAGTGAAATTCAGGCGCCTGCGTCCAACCTCGTTGTCCCTGACCTTGCGGTCCGGGTCGGTGTCCGTGTCGCTCTGACCTGGATTAAGTTACGCGACGGTTCGTGGGAACACCAAATCGCCAGGTCAAAGGAGTTTTCTCCCGGAAGCGCGGCCGTCATCGGCACCGAATCGGCCGATGGTGGACCGCAGGTCGTCGTAGATACGGCCCACCACCGCTTCCACAGACCAGGACACGTCGAACACGGTCTCCGCGGCGAAAGGCAGCGGCTGGTGCTCTCGATACCAGGTGCGCATGTCCTTAGGACCGAACTCGGCCGCCTCCGGACGCGTGGCATGCCGGTCGAGGGTCTGCGCGAACGACAGGTCGAAGGCATAGAAGAAGGGCTGGCCGGTCGACGTCATGAGTCGCTCGAGCATCTCGCCGTACCGGTCGGTGTCGAGAATCCCCTCGATGATGGTCAGCCGCCCCCTCTTCATGCATTCCATCGCGATCATCTCGATGAGGTCGATGTTGAAACCTCCCGGCACATCGCGCTCACGCAGAATTGTGCGACGGACGTTGTCTTGGGCGACGACCGCGCACTCCGCCTTACCGAAGCGGTGCCGTAGCGCCTTGGTCACCGTGCTCTTACCCGACCCCGAAGCACCACGGATCACCACGAGTGGGGGTTCGGCGTGTTGTGCAACCACGGAATCACCGTAAGCGAAGGACATGAGCGCCGGGAGGGACTTCATCGCTGTACAGCACCGTGTTCATGCGTCGACTCACGGATCACTACAACTCTCGAGTAACGTTCTCCGTTGAGCCGATCGAGGAAGGGTGCCGTGACGTCGACGGGGAACATGGTCGGGTTGTTCGCCGGTATCGGCGGCCTCGAACTGGGGCTGGCGGAGCACGGCTGGAACACCCAACTTTTGTGCGAGGTGGACCCCGGAGCTCAAGCCGTCCTCGGTGCCCGGTTTCCCGAGATTCCTCTACATCCCGATGTGACACGCCTCCGCTCTCTCCCTCGGAACACTGAACTGGTCGCGGCCGGATTCCCCTGCCAAGACCTGTCCCAGGCCGGGCGGACGGCGGGCATCACCGGGTCGAAGTCGAGCCTCGTCGACGAGGTCTTCCGCCTCGTGAAGAGAAAGAACGGTCCCCGCTGGCTGGTCATCGAGAATGTGCCCTTCATGCTGCAGCTCGGACGAGGCGCTGCGATGCGACACATCACGGACGCGTTGGGTGAGCTCGGCTACGCGTGGGCCTACCGGGTCGTCGATGCTCGCGCCTTCGGTCTACCCCAGCGCCGTCAGCGCGTTCTGATGGTTGCCTCCCGTACCGACGACCCCCGCACCGTGCTGTTCGGCGAGGACGCCGGCATGCCCAGCGAAGGCAATCCCGACCTCTATCCATGCGGTTTCTACTGGACCGAGGGTGTTCGCGGCCTGGGCTGGGCGGTCAATGCAGTCCCCACGTTGAAGGGCGGCTCGACCCTGGGTATCGCGAGCCCTCCGGCGGTGCGGTTGCCGTCAGGAGAGATCGTCACCCCCGGGCTGATCGACTCCGAACGACTCCAGGGCTTCGATCCCGACTGGACGGCACCGGCCGTTCAGGCCGCAGGCGTCCGGCCCGGGCACCGGTGGCGGCTCGTCGGCAACGCAGTGAGCGTGCGGATGGCGTCGTGGGTGGGCCATCGGCTCAGCCACCAGGTCGAGTACTCCGCCGATCACGAGACGCCCATGGCACCGGGCGATTCCTGGCCGAGCGCGGCCTGGGGTGTGCAGGATAAGACGTTCCGCGTCCACGAATCGCTGTGGCCGGTCAACGCTCCGTACGAGGACCTGGGCGGATTCCTCGAAGAATCACGGTTGCTGTCGGCCAGAGCCACCGCAGGGTTCCTGCGCCGGGCACGCTCTGGCACGTTGCGTTTTCCTCCCGGATTCCTCGACGACGTGGAGAACCATCTCGACCGCATGGGCGGGTTCCCGATCGTCGCGGCATAGACAACGAGCACAGGGAATCCGTATGGCGTCGTCCGACCGACCCTCCACCGATCCGCGCACCCGCGCACGGATGAGCCGGCAGCGTCGGCGCGACACGGCACCCGAAATGGCCCTGCGCCGGGAACTGCATCGACGGGGGCTGCGGTTCTTTGTCGATCGCGCTCCGATTACCGGCATGCGACGACGTGCCGATCTGGTCTTCCCCCGGCGACGCGTCGCGGTCTATGTGGACGGATGCTTCTGGCATCGGTGTCCTCTGCACGCGACCGCACCGAAGAACAACGCACAGTGGTGGGACGAGAAACTGGCAGCGAATGTTCGACGCGACCGCGATACGGACGCGCGACTGACCGACGCCGGATGGACCGTCGTGCGGGTATGGGAACACGAAGACGCGACGACGGCGGCCGACCGCGTCCAACTTTTCCTCGAGTGAGGAAGCGCCGTCGCGGTCGGCCGCCGTTCCGTACCTATGCCCTGGTCAGTTCTGCGTATCGAGCGATGTGCTGTTCTGCGCTGCCGAACTCGTACTCGATAGCCGTCAAGCGCTTGAAGTAGTGCCCGACTGCGAGTTCCTCGGTCATGCCCATACCGCCGTGCAGCTGGACGGCGTTCTGGCCGATGAACCGGGCGGCGCGACTGATCGTCGCCTTCGCTGCCGAGACGGCACGTGCCCGGTCGGCGTCGTCGGAGTCGAGGTGCAGTACCGCCAGGTACACCGCGGAAACGGCCTGCTCGAGCTCCATGTACATGTCGACCATGCGGTGCTGGAGGACCTGGAAGCTACCGATGGCCTGGCCGAACTGCTGACGTTGTTTGCAGTACTCGACGGTGTCGGCGAGCACCTTGCGCATGAGCCCGACGGATTCGGACGCGACGGCGGTGATCGCCTCGTCGACCGTCCGGGAGATCGCACTCCAGGCCCGACCCTGCTCGCCCAGCAACGAATCGGCGGGCAACCGCAGTCCGGTGAACTCGAGATCGGCGGCACGCCGGTCGTCGATTGTCCGGTACGAGTGCACCTCGACTCCGGCGGGCGGGCTCGCTGCGTCGAAGTCCATCAGGAACAGCGAGATCCCGTCGGTGTCCAGGCGCCCGCCCTCGGTGCGTGCGGTGACGAGAAGATGTGTGGCCAGCGGTGCGCTCCCGGCGACGATCTTGGCGCCGTCGAGCACCCATTCGTCGCCGTCGCGTCGCGCGGTCGTGGTGACGTCGTGCAGCACGTATCCGGATGTCGGCTCGGTGGCAGCGAACGCGGTGACGGCTCGACCTTCCGCGATGGCCTCGAGGACGGACTTCGCGCGGTCGCCCCCTGCGCGGCCGAGAAGACCGCCCCCGAGAACCACCGTGTCGACGTACGGTTCGATGACGAGCGCATGGCCGAGCGCTTCCGCGACCACCATGAGTTCGACGGGGCCGCCACCCATGCCGCCGACGTCTTCGGGGAGGGTCGCGCCGAGGATGCCGAGTTCGTCGGCGAATGCGCGCCACACTTCCGGTTGCCATCCCACACCTGTGGTCGCGGCCTTCCTGCTGCGGGCCAGGTCGTACCGGTTCGCAAGGAATTTGTCGACCGAATCACGAAGGAGCTCCTGCTCCTTGCTCAAACCGAAGTCCATCAGAGCCCCAATGCTGCTTTGGCGAGAATGTTTCGCTGAATTTCGTTGCTACCGGCGTAGATCGAGCCGGCGCGGTCGTTGAAGTAGCGCAGCGGTGCGACCGCCTGCCACTCCTCGCCGCTGAGGTAGTCGTCGCTCGGGGGCACGAAGTCTGCGACCGGACCGCCCGGCTTGGTCGCGTGCGGTTGGTAGACGCGGCCGCGGGGGCCTGCGGCTTCGAGCGTGAGCCGTGTGAGTGTCTGACTGAGCTCGGTGCCGAGCACCTTGAGCATCGACGACGCCGGCCCTGGGTCCTTGCCCGCCGCCAATGCGGCCAGCGTGCGGTATTCGAGAATCTCGAGGACTTCGGTGCGGATGCGCGCTTCGGCGAGTGCGGCGGAGAACGCCGGATCATCGATGAGTGTGCCTCCTGCCGGGCCTGGTTGTTCTGCTGCGGCGGTCGCGATCTTCTCGGCCATCACCTGCAGGGCCGGTGCCGCTGCTGCACCACCGCGTTCGAAGACGAGCAGGTACTTCGCGACGGACCACCCCCCGTCGATACTGCCGAGGACGTTGCTCTTGGGCACCCGAACCTCGTCGAAGAAGACCTGGTTCTGCACTTCTTCACCGGAGGTCATCACGAGCGGTCGGATCTCGATGCCCGGCGTCGTCATGTCGATGAGCACGAACGTGATTCCGTGCTGCTTCTTCTCGGACTTCGTCGTGCGTACGAGCGCGAACATCCAGTTCGCCTCGGTGGCGTGCGTCGTCCAGATCTTGCTGCCGGTCACGACGAGGTCGTCGCCGTCGTCGAGCGCCGCCATCGTGAGCGATGCCAGATCCGACCCGGACTCCGGTTCGGAGTAGCCCTGACAGAAGAACACCTCACCGGTGAGGATCCCGGGGAGGAAGAAGTCCTTCTGTTCCTGGGTTCCGTACGCGATGATCGCGTGCGCGACCATCCGGATGCCCATGGGCGACAGCGTCGGAGCGCCGGCGAGGACCGATTCGCGGCCGAAGATGTAGTGCTGGGTCTGCGTCCAATCACAGCCTCCGTGCTCGACGGGCCACGAGGGAGCGGCCCAACCACGTTCGTGCAGGATGCGCTGCCACTCCATGCTCGCATCGTGATCGGAGTACACGCTCGTCGCAAGCGTTCCTGCACGACGCAATTCGGGTGTCAGCCTATCGTCGAGAAACGAGCGGACCTCGTCTCTGAAGGCGGCTTCGGCCGCTGACCACGCAAGTTCCATGTTGTCTCCCAGCAGGGTCGCTCGCCGCAACCGCTTTGGTGCGAATCTCCGTTAACTTTTCAGGATGAAACGGAGGTTACTGGCGCGCGTACCCGAACGTCAACAGGAAATCTGTGAATGCAGAAACGGATGCGACCGACCGGATGGGCGCGACCCAGCGTTCACGTAACCTCCAGGCACCCCCGGGATGTAGAACTTCATTCCCAAATCCACCTATAGTGACTCTCATCACGGAGATTTCTCATCTTGCCAGGTGGACACATCCGACACAGGGAGCCGAGTACATGAAGTTCTGGAGCGGCACAGCGTTCATGAAGACCGCAGAAATGCCTGCGATCGCACGAATGCTCGACGAAGCGGGGTTCCACGGCATTCTGATCTCCGACCACCTCGTCTTCCCCAAGGAAATGAAAACGGTCTACCCGGGCCACGAGAGCGGAAAAATGTTCTGGCCTGCCGACACCGAATGGCCGGACGCCTGGGTCCTGGTCGGCGCCATGGCTGCCGTCACCGAGAACCTGCACTTCGGCAACAACGTCTACATCGCCCCCTCGCGCCCCATCATCGAGGTGGCAAAACAGATCGGCACCGCTGCGACGATCGCCGGCGGACGCGTCGCGATCGGGCTGTCCGCGGGGTGGATGCGCGAAGAATTCGAACTGCTCGGCCAGGACTTCGACAACCGGGGACCTCGACTCAACGAGATGATCCAGGCGCTACGCGAACTCTGGAAGGGCGGCTGGGTGTCGTGGAAGGGCGAGTACTACGACATTCCCGAGATGATGATCGAGCCCCATCCGCCGGAGCCGGTTCCGATCCTCTGCGGCGGCGAATCGAAGGCGGCCCTGCGACGTGCCGCGCGCTACTGCGACGGCTGGGTCGGCACCGCTTACACACTCGAAGACGCCGAGCAGTGGATCAACCGCATCAACGAACTCCGCCGCGAGTACGGCCGTGAGAACGAACCGTTCGATTTCATCATGGGGTTGCGCGACACCCCGTCCCTCGAGCTGTACAAGCAGGCCGAGAAGATCGGCGTCACGGGCGTCATGGTGTCGCCGTGGGCCAACTGGGAGCGCACGCACTCCGGCGACCAGGACCATCTACGCGGGACCGCCGAGCACTACCGTGCGTCGATCGAGGATTTCGCGGAGAAGATTGTTTCCGAGTTCACGAAGTAGGCACCACAGCTTGCAACATGAAGATCCCCTCGCCGCGAATGCGACGAGGGGATCTTCTGTGTGCGCCCGAAGGGATTCGAACCCCTAACCTTCTGATCCGTAGTCAGATGCTCTATCCGTTGAGCTACGGGCGCATATGTATTCAGTTTTCTGTCGACGGTGACGCTACACCATCGTGGCGGAGGCGAGAGGATTTGAACCTCCGGTCCCCTGTAAGGGGGACAACTCATTAGCAGTGAGTCCCATTCGGCCGCTCTGGCACGCCTCCTTGCGGGGTTTCGATTCTCTCGAACCGCCGGGGCAAAACATTACACAACCCCGCCACAGAAAAGCAAAACACCTGGTCAACGCAGGTTACTGTCGAACCAATCGAAGATTCTTCGCCTCGCGTCGACGATCGCAGCCTCCCGCGGGTCTTCATCCGGGTCGACGGCCGAGTGCGTCGCCGGCGGTTCGTCGGGACGATGTTCGAGGCCGTCGTAGGTCACGACGAGGGTCGGTGCATCCGACTTGGCCGCGGAGTCGCTCAGTTGCTCGATGTCCTGCCGGGGAGTGGTCGGGTCGTCGATGCCGTACAGACCCAACCACGGCGCGCGCAGCGACCGCACCAGATCGACGAGCGGCGGGACGACGGGCCGCAGCGACTCGATGATGCCCGGCGCCGCGACACTGACAACCGCGCCGACCGGACGCGTGGTCCCGACCCACATCGCCGCGGTACCTGCCTCGTCGAAGCCGATGAGGCCGACCACGTCCATTCCGATGCCTGCGTTCTCGATCCACGCGAACGTGGCGTCGGCGTTCACGCGGGCCGCCTCTGCGAACAGGGCTGCCTCATCCGATCCCGGACCCCGACTGTGGAGGTCGGGCGCCACGATCAACCAGCGTTCGTCGGCCAACGCCTGCATGAACTCGAGGAGCGTGGGCGAGAACACGCGTGCGCGGTGCAGCAGGACGATGCACCCGCGGGGACTGACATCCGGACGGACCACGGTAAGCGGCAGCTCACCCGCACCCCCCACCAACGGCGCAGCAACCTTGCTGATTTCCGGCATGGTCTCCACCATGGCACGACCATCGGAGTCGCGCATGCAAACTTCGGGAGCATAATCGGTTGGTGACTCCGCGTACTCGCCCCGACCTTGCATCGATCCCCGCCTACGTTCCCGGACGCACTGTTCCGAACGCGGTCAAACTCGCCAGCAACGAGACGACGCTCGGTCCCCTCCCCAGCGTTCGCGACGCGATCCTCGAGGCAGCAGCGACCGTCAACCGGTATCCCGACAACGGCTCCGCTTCGCTGATCGCCGCGCTGGCGGCACGTCTCGATGTGCCTGCCGACCGCATCGCTGCGGGATGCGGATCGGTCAGTCTGTGCCAGGAACTCGTGCAGATCACCTGCAATGCGGGCGACGAGGTCATCTATTCGTGGCGGTCGTTCGAGGCGTATCCCGTGGTCTGTGCGGTTGCGGGCGCCACGGCGGTGCCTGTGCCGAACACCGCCGATCACGGCCACGACCTGAAGGCCATGGTCGCCGCGATCACCGACCGCACCCGACTGATCTTCGTGTGCAATCCGAACAACCCGACGGGCTCGTGCCTCAGCAAGGACGAGCTCGAACAGTTCCTCGACGCCGTCCCGGAAAACATCGTCGTCGCCCTCGACGAGGCGTATTTCGAGTACATGCGCAACGTCCCCGGAGAAGAACTGCCGGACGGAATGGTGCTCGCCGCCGGTCGCAGCAACGTCGTGGTGCTCCGGACCTTCTCGAAGGCCTACGGCCTCGCAGGTCTGCGGGTCGGTTATGCCGTCGCCGACCCGGACATCATCGTCGCGATGAGCAAGGTGCACACGACGTTCTCGGTGAACGCGCTCGCGCAGAAAGCCGCCATCGCGTCACTCGAGGCCGCAGGTGAACTGCTCGCACGCACCGACGGTGTCGTCGCCGAACGTGAACGTGTGCGTGGCGCACTGATGGAAGCCGGCTACCCGGTGCCGCAGAGCGAAGCGAACTTCCTGTGGCTTCCCCTGGGCGACACATCGGCAGATTTCACGGCCGCCGCCGCCGAGGCCGGTGTGATCCTGCGCAACTTCACGAGGGAAGGAACCCGCGTCTCGATCGGCGATCCACACGAGAACGACCTGTTCCTGGCCTATGCGACCGGTGCCGGCCGGGAGATCGCGGGCGTCGCATGAACGCCGCGAGACTCAACCGTTATCGCCGGGTATCGGGCACGTTATCCGGTGCTGTCAGACTCGACCGGTTGAGCTGACCGGACGAATACGGGGGAACGGATGGGTGGATACGCGGCACTGCGTCGTGCCCTGTCCGCCATCGCGACGGTCGCCGTGGTTGCCGCTACCGGCATCGGACAGGCCGGAGCGCTACCTCCCGACACGGTCCCGCTACGTCTGATCACTTTCGGTGACCTCCACGGCAACCTACTGCCACCACAAGAGCCGCGCAGCGAGGTGGTCCGCTCCGACGGCCAGTCCGTTCCTGCAGGCGGCGCCGCTTATCTCGCGGCGTACGTCGAGCAACTCCGCGGACAGGCCGACGACTCGCTGCTGTATGCAGTGGGTGACTCGTGGGGATCGTCGCCGATCGAATCGGCGATGTTCCATGACGAACCGACCATCGAGTTCCTCGGCGATCTCGATGTGACGGCCGCAGCGCTCGGCAACCACGAGTTCGACAACGGACTCGAGGAGTTGCAACGCCTGCGCGACGGCGGATGTCACCCCGAGCACGGTTGTCGATTCACCGAGTCTTTCGAAGGTGCGAAATTCCCCTTCCTCGGGGCCAACGTCACGACCACCGACGGCGCACCCGCCGCACTGCCCTTCGACATCAGCTATGTCGACGGGATTCCCGTCGGCGCGATCGGGGTCCTGCCCCACAACACCCCCGAATACATTCGCAGCGACGCGATCGAGGATCTCCACTTCGGCGACGAAATCGAGGCGGCGAACCGCACTGCCGACGCCCTCGACGCGCTCGGGGTCCGCTCCATCATCCTGCTGTACAAGGGTGACATCGCCGCCGGAAACGGAACCGATCCGTGCAGTCTCGACAGCGGTCGCGCCAAAGAGGTCACCACCACCGTCTCCCCGCTCGTGGACCTCGTCATCACGTCCGACGGCGACGGGCAGTTCAACTGCAGCTACCCCGACCCGGCCGGAAGACAACGCACGGTCCTGCAGGGTGCCTCGCACGGCCGGATCCTCTCCGTCGCCGATATCACCATCGACCGGGCCACCCGCGACGTCGTGCGCGACCGAACGGTCGCGTTCAACCAGGTGATCACCCACGACATCACACCGGATCCGCACACCGAGAAATTCGTCGCCCAGCTCGCCGACCGGTCGTCCCACACCGCCGCCCAAGTGGTCGGACGCATCGCCGCCGACATCACCCGCATCCCCGCTGCCAGCGGCGAATCTGCGCTCGGAAACCTCGTAGCCGACGCCCAGCTCGCCGCGACCGAGCCCCTCGGAGCACAGGTCGCCTTGACCAATCCCGGTGGGCTCCGCGGCGACTTGCACTTCGACGAGGGCGGTGCCGTCACCTACGGTGAGGCCTACGGGGTGCAGCCGTTCGGCAATCTTCTCCAGATACTCGAACTGACAGGTGCACAGCTCCACGCGGCGCTCGAACAGCAGTTCCAGACGGATATCTCCGGAGCAGATCTCGAACGGATCCTCGCACCGTCGCACAACCTGAACTACACCCTCGACCGGCTCGCACCCGTCGGGCATCGGATCCGCGACATCACCCTCTCAGGTGCACCACTCGATCCCGAAACCACCTATTCCGTCGCCGTCAACGACTATCTCGCCGGCGGCAGCGACGGATTCACCGTGTTCACCGAAGCGCGATCACGCGTCGGAGCCGGCGAGGAACTCGCTGCCCTGACCACGTTCCTGTCGCGCCCGACGCCGACCCGGCCGCCGGCAACCGACCGCATACGCGTGCACTGAGATCAGTCCGCTCCGATGGTCAGAGCCCGAGCGCATCTTCCAACGTGGGCCATGCCGTCTTGATGTCGTCCTGCCAGTACCCCCACGAGTGTGTCCCCCACGGGCGATACACGACGGTCGCAGGAATATGCAGATCGCGGAGTCTGCGATCGAACGTGAGGGTGCAGACGAAGGCACCCATCTCGAGGGGGACGCCCGTCGACATCGGTTCGTCGACCGACGCGAAATCATGGGGCCCCAGCAGACCATTGCCGGTACTGATGAAGACTTCCTTGCCGCGCAGCTGATCGGCATGCACGTACGGGTCGTGCGCAGCCCAGTCAGGATCGTCCGGCGGACCCCACATGTTGTCGGGGTTGCCTCCCTTGTAGACGACCGTGGCACGGACCGAGTTGCGGGTCGAGTCCTGTTGCGTGTCGAGGCAACCGCTCAACGCGGCGACGCCCTCGTACAGCTCCGGGTTGCGGGTTATCAACATCATCGCTGCGGTCGCGCCCATCGACAGCCCGGCAACCGCATTGGTCCCGTTGCCGTTGAACCGCGCGTCGATGATCGGCGGGAGTTCCTCGGTGAGGAACGTTTCCCACTGGTTGACTCCGAGAATCGGGTCCGGATGCTGCCAGTCCGTGTAGTAGCTGGCGGTTCCGCCCACGGGAAGCACCACGTTCACGTTCTTGTCCGCAACAAAGTCGACGATGTCGGTCTCCTGCGTCCATGTGCTTTCGCGGTACTCGGATTCGGCACCCGCGCTGACGCCGTCGAGGAGGTACAGCGTCGGGCGCGGTCCGTCCCACGCGGGGTGCAACACCTGAACCTGGATGACTTTGCCCATCGAAGGCGAGAAGACGAACAGCGCCGTGCGAGTGTCGGTGATGCTCTCGACACGATCGATCACCGCAGTCTGCGGCGATGGTTGCGCATGTCCGACCGCAGGGCCGGACAGTGGTAGCAGCAACGCCGCGGCAAATGCAGCGATGGTCCTCTTGTGCATACAGCTCCTCGTCCCCCCGACGACCGGAGTTCGATCTCAACCCGTCCGGCACGCCCGGGTCAAGTCAACTGGAAGCGACCCTAGTAGTAGGCGCCGCGCACTGTGCGAATTCTTTCCATTTCGGATGATTCGGGCGTCGAAAATGCTCAGCAGGGCTCATCCCGACGCAGGTACGCGAGCACCGCCAGTACGCGACGATTCGTGTCGTCGGTCGGGGGCAGCACCAATTTGCTGAAGATGTTGCCGACGTGCTTACCGACGGCCGATTCCGTGATGAACAGCTGAGCGGCGATCGCAGCGTTCGAATGCCCTTCTGCAATCGAGGCGAGCACCTCGCGTTCACGCGGCGACAACTGCGCCAACGGATCCCGCCGACGACGGAACAATTGCTGCACGACCATGGGATCGATCACAGTGCCACCGGCCACCACCTGACGCAGCGTGGAGACGAATTCCTCGACATCGACGACGCGGTCCTTCAACAGATAACCCACCCGCCCCACGTCTGCCCCCAGAAGTTCGTCGGCGTAGCTCAATTCGACGTACTGACTCAGCGCGACCACGGCGAGTCCTGGGTAGCTGCGCCGCAATTCCACTGCCGCACGCAACCCTTCGTCGGTGAACCCTGGCGGCATCCGCACATCGGTCACGACCAACTCCGGACGGTGCTCGGCGACAGCCGATTCCAGTGCAACTGCATCAGGAACCGAGGCCACGACGTCGAAGCCGAATCGTTCGAGCATCGCGGCGAGGCTTTCGCGCAGCAGCGCACCGTCGTCTGCAAGGACCACGCGGACGGCGCTCAATTCTCGATCCACGGCAACTCCACACGGACGACGGTGGGCCCGCCGAGCGGGCTGGACAAGAGCATTCTGCCGTCGATCACGGCGACCCGGTCGGCCAGGCCGGTCAGACCGCTCCCCTGCTCCGGATCCGCACCGCCGCAGCCATCGTCCACGACCTCGACGACCAGCAGATCCCCCTCGCGTCGGGCGGTCACGTCGACTGCCGTCGCACCCGCGTGTTTGGCGATGTTGTTGAGCGCTTCGACCACCACGAAATAGGCTGCGACCTCGACGTCCGGAGACGGGCGCTGTGGAATATCCGCAGTGACTGTGACCGGCACCGCGAAGTCCTCTGTCAACTCACGTAGGGCATCGGGTAGGCCGCGGTCGGTGAGCACCCTGGGGTGGATTCCCCGGATGAGTTGCCGCAGTTCCGCCATCAAATCCTTGGCCTGGTCATGTGCCTGCGACACACTTTTCGCGGCGGCGGAATCCGGGGGGAGGTCGAGCTTGGCCATGCCCAACTGCAGAGTGAGATTGACGAGCAACGACTGCGCGCCGTCGTGCAGATCGCGCTCGATTCGGCGGCGTTCCGCCTCGAACGCATCGACCAGTCGGGCTCGGGACCGTGAGACCTCGACCAGCCGAGCGTGAATCGTGTCCGCATCGTCGCCGCACAACAACGATCGGGCGAGCGCACCGTGTAAGCCCGCGAGCAGGGCAAGGACATACGGGATCGTCGGCAGCAGAAGCACACCGACGATCGCGTAAGGGACCGCCTGATCGACAGAGGTGATCTGGCTGAAGCCGAGTGCCACTGCCTCGTCGCCGTCGCCCACCACCAGAGGGCCGACCACCATCACCACGATGAGCCCGACGAGCACCACGCCCAGGAACAGCAACCCTGGGACCAGGGTGAGCAGCAGCAATGTATAGCCGAGTTCCCTCCACGTCGCAGCCTCGGTGTAGCGGGTGTGCACCCACGGCCACAGACCCGCAGTGGGAGGACGGCGGTGAGCCGAGAGCGCCCGGTCGCTGCTCACCAGACGCAGCCGCGTTCGCTCCAGAGTCGCCAGCGGTATCGCCACCAGCGGCCCGAGCCCGAACACCAGCACCGCGCCGAGGACACCGAGGAACAGCACTCTGCCGAGCGGTTGTGGATACATGCCGTCGCCTGCCCACACGACCAGGACGAGCCACGGAACGCACAAGGCTGCGAACGGGAGCGCCACCGCTCCCACGATCGGGACGGTGGTCAGCAAGTATCCCAGCGACCGCCACACCCATCCCGTCAGAAGGAAGCGCCGCCGTGTGATGGCGGTGAGCACCGTGGTCGGTTCATCGGAGGACACCCGAGTGAGCTTATCGACGCGGCCGTGGTCCGAGGATGAGGCGAGGTGCAGCCGAAAGGTGGTGCTGGCACCACCTTCGATTCGCCGCGTGGACCCCGTGACCGCACCGCCTGCCGAATGGTCGGCTGTAGTCATGCAACTGGAGCTGAGCAATGTCACCAAGACCTATCGAGGCAAACAGGCCGTCACCGACGTCAGCATGCGGATCGGGCCCGGAGTCCTCGGCCTCCTCGGCCCCAACGGAGCCGGCAAGTCATCATTGATGCGGATCCTCTCCACGATCACCCGACCGACCGCAGGCACGGTCACGTGGAACGGTACCGACATCGTCGCTCGACCGGAGCCCCTTCGGCGCGTCCTCGGCTACCTCCCACAGGATCTCGGGGTCTATCCGAATCTCACCGCCGGCGAGTTCCTGCGATATCTCGCCGCCGTCAAAGGCCTGAGCACGCGGTCGGCCCGGGCGCGGGTCGACGAACTGCTCGAACTCGTCAACCTGACCGACACGGGCTCGCGGCCGGTGGGCAAGTTCTCCGGTGGCATGCGCCAACGCGTCGGGATCGCACAGGCGCTTCTGGGCGACCCCGAGCTTCTCGTCGTCGACGAACCCACGGTCGGGCTGGACCCCGAGGAACGCATGCGGTTCCGCAACCTGCTCGGGGATCTGGCGACCGACCGGATCGTCATCCTGTCGACCCACATCGTGTCGGACATCGAAGCGATCGCCGACGACATCGCGATCCTCACCGCCGGGGAGTTGCGTCGGCGCGGCACGCCCGAAAATCTCCTTCGTTCCGCGGACGGTCTGGTGTGGGAAGCGACCGTGCCCATCGATGCCGTGTCCGATATCCGGCAACGAGCGACGATCACCCGCACAGTCCGAACATCACACGGCGTGCGTGTCCGTGCGGTCGCGCAGACGCCCCCGGTTCCGGGGGCTCGCCCTGTCGAACCCGACCTCGAAGACGCGTACGTCAGTGCGGTCCATACTCCGATCACACCTGCCGGGGTGACCCGATGACGAGCGTCGTTGCTGCCGTCGCGATGGCAGATTTCCGGGATCGTTCTCGGCGTCCCGCGTTCTTGGTGACGGTGCTCGGCGCCGTCGCGCTCGGGTATGTTGCAGTCCCGCCCGCCTCCGCGACGTACGCGATGGTCAAGGTCGGATCGTTCCGGGGAGTGTACGACAGCGCGTACATCGGCATGATGCTCGCAATGATCGGTAGTCTGTGGCTGCCGCTGTTCGGATTCTACGTCGTCCGCAGCAGCATCGCGCGCGACATCTCCACCGGCGTAGGCGAAACGCTTTCCGCATCCCCGCTGCGTACGTCGATGTATCTGCTGGGCAAGTACCTCAGCAACCTGCTGGTGCTGGCAGCAATGGCTGCCGCACTCGCCCTGATCGCACCCGTGATGCAGCTTCTCCGCGGGGAATCCACGAGCCTCGACATGACGGCGCTCTGGCTTCCGCTCGTGCTGTTCTGTCTTCCGGTCCTGACCGTGGCCGCGGCGGCCGCCGTTGTGTTCGAGACGATCCCACTCTTGCGCGGTGGTTCGGGAAATATCCTGTGGTTCTTCGTATATCCGTCGATGTTCCTTGCCGGACTTCCGCTGATCTACGGCACGACCACCGCGGGGTTCCAGGCCGACCTGGCGGCACAGCACCCTGGTATGGACGACGAGATCTCGATCGGGCTCACCGAAGAACCCAGTGCGCTCGGCCAGTTCACCTGGTCCGGAATGGACATCGACGCGACTCTCATCGCCGCGAGCGCAGGATTGATCGTGGCCTCGATGCTCGTCGCCGTCCTACCTACCTTTTGGTTCGATCGGTTCGATCCGTCACGGCACCAACACCTTCCCTCGAATTCGTCTGTCGGATCTGCAGTCGAGCCTCCCGTTGCACCGGCGTTCTCACAGGGTCCGCGAACACTGTCCCCGGCCGAGCGTGGACACGCGTTCCTGGGGTTGCTGATCGGCGAGGTACGCATTCACCTCGGAAGCGTGTCGCGGTGGTGGTGGCTCACGCTTGCGATCGTGACGGTCGCAGCCCTCGCGGTTCCCGCTGACCGCGTCGGCACCGCACTACTCTTCGCGTGGTTGCTGCCGCTGTTGCTGTGGTCGCGTCTCGGCACGCTCACCTACGAACAGGGCGTCGACCCCCTTGTGGAGTGCGGTGTCTCGCCGCGCATCCGTCTCATCGCCGAGTGGGGCGCGGGGGTGCTCATTGCGGCCGTCGCCGGTGTGGGCCCGCTGGTGAAGATGCTCCTTGCACTGGACTCGACCGGCGTAGCCGCGTGGGTTGCGGGTGCCGCGTTGATCCCTGCCCTTGCGCTGTTGATCGGGTCGATCGGACGGGGCGCACGTGTATTCCAGGCGGTCTACCTGGTGATCTGGTACGCCGTTCTCAACGGGGTCGCGTCCGTCGACGTCATGGGCGTGCTCCGCACCGACGGGTCGCTCAGCGGCCCGTCTCCCCTGTTCTCCCTCGGCATCAGCGCTGTGTTGATCGCCGCCTCCCTACTCGTACTGGAGATTCGTCATGCCCGTCGTTGAAAACCTACCTAGGAAATCCCTTCTCTCTGCCGGTGTTGCGGCACTGACACTCTCGACTCTCGTACTCACCGGATGCACCGCCGGTTCCACGAGCCAGGAACAGCGGAGCGACAACTACAGCGGCGCGATCACCTCCGTCACACTCGATCTCGATGATGCGGGTGCGAAACAACTCGGTGTCACCACCGCGTCGCTGAGCGCACAGGTGATCGGCTCCGACCGCGGCGACATCGAGATCCGACGCACCTTGGAGTTCACCGACGGCGACAAGCCCGAGGAGAGCATCGACACCGACGCGACCGGCCTGACGATCAGCGCGCGGTGCCCCGACAGGTTCGCCGTGGGCAGCCCCACCTGCGTCGCCCGATACGAGATCTTCGTACCTTACGGCACTGTGGTCCAAGGAAATTCGAAGTTCGGAGATCTGACGGTGACCGACACCCGTGCCGCAGTCGACCTGAACTCCCGCTACGGTGACGTCGCGTTGGTCGTGGGTCCGGGCAGTTACGCGGTCGACGCCGTGTCCGCAACGGGGGCGAGCACCGTCGAGGTGCCGCAGGATCCTGCCGGGATTCCTGCGCGGCTGCGATCCGGGGACGGGTCGGTCTCTGCGACGACCTCGATCGGATAGCTACTGCGGCGTGACGATCCCCCACTCGTGTGCCAGCAGCTCGTACGAACGGATCCGATCGTCGTGCTCGTGTGTCACCGAGGTGATCACCAGTTCGTCGGCGCCGGTCACTCGTCGCAACGTCTCGAGGCGTTCCGCGACGGCGCTCGGGGACCCGACGAACTGGGTGATCAACCGATCGTCGACGAGCTCGCGTTCGCGGTCGGTCAGAGGTGGCGACGTCTTCGGATCGGGATACGGAATTGCACCGTGTCCGGACCGGATGCTGTGCGTCCAACGACCGTAGGTCGATGCGAGTTCCCGTGCGGTCGCATCGTCTTCGGCCACCACCGCATCCGCGGACACGACGACGTACGGCTCCGCCAGGATCCGAGACGGACGGAACGCCGCACGGTAGGCATCGACGGCCTCGACCGTCGTACCTGGGCTGACATGGTAGTTCGCGCCGAACGGCAGTCCGAATCTTCCTGCCAGATCCGCGGATGGCCCAGCGCTCGAACCGAACACCCACAATTCCACATCGGCGTCCTCACCGGGGCTCGCGTGAAGGGCCGTTCCGTCCGCGGATTTGTAGTTGCCGTCGAGGAGGGCGCGGATGTCTTCGACCTGGTGCGCGAAGTTCGGGGCGTCGGCACCCGGTTGCTGCAGCACCGCCAGGCTCGACGCCAGCCGCGACGACGTGAGCAGCTTCGCTGTCGGGAACGGAGCGGGGATGACGAGACCGTCCCGGATCTCGATGGCTCGTGGCGCCGGCTCGTCTCCCTGCGAGTCGGCGGCTTTCAGCGCTTCGGCCCGCCTCTGCCCCGATCGTCCCAGACCGAGGTCGATCCTCCCCGGGTACAGCGCGTCGAGAGTGCCGAACGCTTCGACGACGGCGATCGCGGTGTTGTGACCGAGCTGCACCGCCGCAGCACCGACCCGAATCGTGTCGGTGGCGGCGGCGATCGCTCCGATCAGCAAAGCGGGCGACGACGACGCGACAGCGACGAAATGATGCTCCGCGACCCAGTAGCGCTTGTACCCGAAGTGTTCGGCATGCCGTGCAATGTCCAGGGTGTTGTGCAGCGCCGCAGGCGCGTTCGACCCCTCGCTGATCGGTGACAGATCGAGAACCGACAGCGGAGTCGGATCCGACGGACTCATGCGCCCGAGTCCCTTCCGTGGGGAGTGCGCTCGCCGGCTTCCACAGCGAACGGCAGGCGATTCTCCGACGGTGCGATCGGGCAGGTCGCGGCATCGGTGAACGCGCACGGAAGGTTCGAGGCACGGTTTAAATCGAGGGTGACCACCCCGCGCTCGACCGCGCCGACCTGCAGGATTCGTGCGGCGGAATACGTCGTGACACCACTCGTGGCATCCGTGAACAGGATGCGCAGCGATGCCTCCGAATCGCCGAACGCAACGAGTTCGTATTCGTCGTCGTCGTGCACGAAGCGGATCAGACCGAGCGCACGGTGGTGGTGTTCGAGTCCGTCCACCACGGCGCCCGTGGTGACGGTGCGCGGCGGGTCGAACGGCGTGAACTGCCCGGGGATCACCCATGCGGGGTCGGGTTCGTATGTCGGAATCTCCGTGAAGGCCGTGAGTGCCTGCGCAGTCCGGTCGTGGATCCGAAGCGCGAAACGTCCTGTTCGCTGGATGATCTCGATATGTCCGCGATCGAACTCCACGTCGACCCCGGGCGCTCCCTCGACCGGATGGTATTCGGTGCTCTCACCGCCGAGTTCCCGAACCGCTGCGTCACCGTCGACCCGCCAGAGACCGGGAACGTCTCCGTATTCGGCGGCGGTGTCGTCGAGCCAGTACAGCGCGGTCAGGCTCAGCCAGCCGAGCGGCTGCCGCAACGACTCGTCGCGCTCGGAGTTCCACTGCTGCCACTCCGCGATGAACCGATCGAGTGTGGTGGTCATGATGCGCGGACTCCTTCGATCGTGCTGTGCGGGTGACGCAGCCCGAGATGGCTGCGCAGGGTTGTACCCTCGTATTCGGTGCGGAAGCTGCCGCGTTCCTGCAGCAGCGGCACCACCTTGTCGACGAACTCGTCGAGACCACCGGGGGTCAGGTGGGGAACCAGGATGAAGCCGTCGCTGGCGTCGGTCTGCACGTACTCGTCGATCTCGGCGGCAACGTCCGCGGGAGTACCGATGAACTGCTGCCTGGCGGTGACCTCGATGATCAGTTCACGAATGCTCAGGTTCTCTGCCACCGCTTTCGCGCGCCACTCCTTCGCGACAGCAAGTGGATCCTTCGCGTGCCGGACCCGCCCGCGAGTGATGTTCACATTGTCCTCGGGTTCGATGTCCGGTAGCGGACCGTCGGGGTCGTACGTAGACAGATCCTTGCCCCACACCTGTTCGAGGAACGCGATCGCCGTCCGAGGACCGACCTGCTGCAGGCGGATACGCCGTGCGTTCTCGTGGGCTTCCTCGCGAGTGTCGCCGAGCACGAACGTGGCGGCGGGAAGGATCTTCAGGTCGTTGTAGGTGCGTCCGTATTTCGCGAGTCGGCTCTTCACGTCGGTGTAGAAGGCACGCCCTTCCTTGAGGGTGCCGTGCCTGCTGAAGATGGCGTCCGCCTTCGCGGCTCCGAATTCCCGGCCCTCGTCCGAGTCGCCGGCCTGGAGTAACACAGGGTGCCCTTGCGGGCTCCGCGGCACTTCGAAGCGGCCGTCGATGTCGAACTGGGTGGTGTGGATATCGAACGGCGCAATGTCGGTGTCTGTGGCGAAGGTTCCCTTCTGTCGGTCGATTGCCGGTGCTCCCGCACGCCAGCTGTCCCAGAGTTGCCGGACGACGTCGACGACCTCCTCGGCCCGCACGTACCGCTGCGAATGCTCGAGGAATCCCCCGCGCCGGAAGTTCTCACCGGTGAACGCGTCCGACGAGGTCACCAGGTTCCAGGCTGCCCGGCCGTCGGAGAGGTGGTCGAGCGTCGCGAACTGTTTGGCCAGTTCGTACGGTTCGTTGAATGTGGTGTTGATCGTGCCGGCCAGCCCGAGGTGGGTGGTGGCTCCGGCGAGAGCCTCGAGCACAGTGAGGGTGTCGGGACGACCGACGACGTCGAGATCATGTATACGGCCGCGGTGTTCACGCAGACGCAATCCCTCGGCCAGGAAGAAGAAGTCGAACTTGCCGCGCTCCGCCGTCTCGGCGAGGTGCACGAACGACGAGAAATCGACCTGACTCCTGGATTCGGGGTCGGCCCAGACGGTGGTGTTGTTGACCCCCGGGAAATGGGCGGCCAGATGGATCTGCTTGCGGATTTCGTTTCCGGACAAGGTCATCGTTCCTTCAGTTCGACGTGACATAGCGGTTGGCGGGCAGGCCCAGGCCCAGGCGCTCGCGCAGCGTTCCCCGCGTCGGCGCCGCGGTGGGGCGAAGGGCGGGCAGTACATCGTCGACCAGCCGGTGCACGGTCGATGCGAGCGCAAGGGGCCGGAGGGTCACGCCGTCGACACCCTGCAGGCTCTCGATCAGTTCGCGAAGCCCGTCCGGGCCGCCACGGTAGAACACCGTGTCCGGCGTGTATGTCTGGCCGGTCCAACCGTCGAGCGTTGCGAGAGCCGCCACTGCGGCGTCCTCGTCGGCGGCGAGGAGAACATCCACATCGAGCAATACCCGGATCGGACGACTACCTGCCGCATCGCGAAGACGTACGGCCAGCGCGGCGGCTTCCTCAGCGCTCTTCACGCGGATGCGTACGAGATCTGCTCGCGCCACGGCGAATTCGAAGGACTCCTCGCCGTCGACGGTCGCGGCGACGAGCGGTTGCCCCTGCGGCGACCGCGGGGTGATGGACGGGCCCTTGACGGAGAAGTACTCGCCTGTGAAGTCGATGTAGTGCAGCTTGTCGCGGTCGATGAAGCGGCCGGTCGCCACGTCGCGGATCTCGGCGTCGTCCTCCCAGCTGTCCCACAGCCGAGCCGTGACCTCGGCGGCTTCGTGCGCCTCCGCCCACAGCGAGGCGGTGTCCTGCTGCGTCTCCTTGCGACCGAACAACCGTGTGGCCTCCGAATTCTCGGTGACCGCGACCTCCCACCCTGCGCGCCCCGCGGTGGTGTGATTGATCGTCTGGATCGCCTTGGCAAGATGGAACGGTTCGGTATGAGTGACGGTCGCGGTGGGAACCAGACCGATCCGCGAGGTGGCGGCACTCAGCCGTGCCGCGATGCCGACCGCTTCGAGGCGGCCACGTACTTCGCTTCCTGTCGACGCCACGCCGAAGTCGTCCGGAAGGAAAGCGAGATCGACGCCTGCACGATCGGCACTTCCGACGAGGTCGACCCAGTAGCGGGCGACGAAGAGGTCTTCGGCACGGGAGTCGTCGCGGCGCCAGGAACTCGGATGAGCACCGGTGCCCGCGAACTCGATGGCCAACAAGAACTGTGAACTATCGGACATGCCGAACCTTCCCGGGGATAGCATCGAGCAGCACTCGGGTGTACTCGTGCTGTGGGTTGTCGAAAATATCTGTGGTGGTGCCGAATTCCACGACCTCACCGGATCGCATCACCGCGACGGTGTCGCTGATCTGCCGAACCACTGCCAGGTCGTGCGAGATGAACAGGTAACTGAGCCCGAGCTCGTTCTGCAGGTCGGTGAGCAGGTCGAGGATCTGCGCTTGGACGGACACATCGAGCGCCGAAACAGGCTCGTCGAGCACCAGCAGCTCCGGGTGCAGTGCGATGGCACGCGCGATCGCCACTCGCTGCCGTTGCCCACCGGGCAGTTCTGCCGGTGTGCGATCGAGGTGCGCAGTCGACAGGGCGACCTGGTCGAGGAGTTCGGCGACGCGCATCGCCCGCTCGGCTTTCGAGCCGATGCCGAACGCGCCGAGCGGTTCGGCGACGATGTCGCGGATCTTCAGCTTCGGCTTGAGCGAGGCGTACGGATTCTGGTGCACGATCTGGACCCGCCTGCGCAATGCCCGCAAGTTCCGTCCCCGAAGCCCTGTGATGTCGTTGCCGTCGAACCGGATCCGGCCCGAGGTGGGGGTCTCGAGCCGGATCGCTATGCGCGCGACGGTGGACTTGCCCGACCCCGACTCGCCGACCAGCGACAATGTACGTCCACGCGGAACCTCGAAGGAGACGCTCCGCACCGCGTCGAGCGAAGTCCGTCGATCGATCCGGAAGGTCTTCGACACATCGGTCACGGTGAGCAGCGGTTCAGCCGGCACGCGGTCGGGCCGTACGGTATCCGTGAGGCTCGGGGCCGCTGCGAGCAGCGCTCGCGTGTACTCGTGTCGCGGGTTGTCGAGCACGTCCAGTGCGGGTCCGGACTCCACCACCTGACCGCTCTGCA
Source organism: Rhodococcus sp. NPDC060086 (assembly GCF_042730275.1). Taxonomy (NCBI): domain Bacteria; kingdom Bacillati; phylum Actinomycetota; class Actinomycetes; order Mycobacteriales; family Nocardiaceae; genus Rhodococcus; species Rhodococcus sp. NPDC060086. The sequence goes on along the minus strand of NZ_JBHWWZ010000005.1, from coordinate 143,641 downwards.
TGACGACGATGCGATCGGCGCGGTCGGCCGCCACACCCAGATCGTGGGTGATGAGCAGCACTGCGGTGCCGGTCTCGGCAATGCGTGCTTCGAGGTGATCGAGGATGCGTCGCTGCACGGTGACGTCGAGTGCGCTCGTCGGTTCGTCGGCGATGACCAGGTCGGGGCCGCAGGCCAGGGCAATCCCGATGAGTACCCGCTGACGCTGCCCCCCGGACAGGGCTTGGGGGTACTGCTTCGCTCGCAATTCCGGGTTGTCGAGTCCGGCCTCCTCGAGGATGCGCAGCGCCTCGAGTTTCGCGGTCCGGCGGTCCGCGAGCCCGTGGATACGCAATGTCTCCGCAATCTGGTCGCCGATCCGGATCACCGGGTTGAGCGAAGTCGTCGGATCCTGCGGGACCAAGCCGATTCTCGCACCTCGTACCTTCTCGAAGGCGCGTTCCGGCAGTGTGTCGAGGCGCTGCCCGTCGAACGTGACGGTGCCGCCCACCACGCGTCCACTACCGGAGAGCAGACCGATGATGGCGTGCGCGGTCGTCGACTTACCCGAACCGGATTCTCCGACCACAGCGACCACTTCGCCGCGGGCGACCGTGAATCCGACACCGTCGACTGCCACGACCGGGTCGTCGTCGCTGCCATAGGCGACGCGCAGATCGTCGACTTCGAGAAGCGGTGCGGTAAGTGTGCTCATCGGCCACTCCGATCGTCGACGGCATGACCGATGCGGTGTGCAGCCAGAACGACGGCGACGATGACGAGACCGGGCAAGGTCGTCATCCACCACGCGGTGGCCAGATAGTTGCGACCCTCGGAGATCAGGAAACCCCATTCGGGGGTGGGTGGAACTGCACCGAACCCGAGGAAACTCAGGGACGACACGGCCAGGACCGCCATTCCGAATTCCACCGCTGCCAGCGCGATCACCGGAGCGTACGCGTTGCGCAGCACATGGCGGATCAGCACGGTATGCCAGCGGACACCGGAGGCGAAAGCTGCTTCGACATACAAGGCGTGACGCACCCGCAGGACCTCCGAACGCATGACGCGGGCGAAGTTCGCGACAAGCCCGATACCCACGGCGATCGCAACATTGAGAGTGCCGAAGCCGAGAGCCGTGACCAAGGCGAGCGAAAGCAGCAAAGCGGGGATGGACAGCAGCACATCGACGATCCGCATGAGAACCGCATCGACGAGGCCGCCGGCTGCACCGGAGAGCAGGCCGATGAGCGAGCCGATCACGATGGCGATGCCCACTGCAACCAGTGTCGCGGTCAACGACAGTGCCGCGCCGTGCACGACTCGGGTGTAGACGTCTCGGCCGATGTTGTCGGTGCCGAACCAATGCGCGAGACTCGGTCCCTGCAGTTTGTCGGCGGGCACGCCCTGCAGGGGGTCGCCGGACGCGAAGAACGACGGGAACACTGCGAACCCGATGGCGATCAGCAGCACGGCGGCGGAGATCACCACGACCCAGTTGCGCCGCACGGTTCTCACCGCGCTGCGGAGGGCGGATGGTTTCGCGGGTGTCGCTACCCGGACCGGGGAACCGGCTCGAACCGGCTCTCGAATCAATGTGTCAGACATGGGCACTCACTTTCGGATCCTTGTCGATCGCCGGGTCCGTTTCTGCCCCACCACGTACCGATTCGCCACGCTCCGAGGCACCGCGTCTTCCATCGACGATCCGCGGATCGATCAGAGGGTAGAACAGGTCCACAACGAGGTTGACGATCACGAACACGACCGAACCGAACACCACGATGCCCAGTACCACCGGAATGTCCTGGGCCATCACGGACATCTGCGTCAGGCGCCCGAGACCCGCACGGGAGAAGACCGTCTCCACGACAACCGATCCTGCGATCAGATTGCCGACGATCACGCCGGCGATCGTGAAGGCCGGGATGCTGGACAGCCGCAGAGCGTGTCGCGTCTGGACGCGCCACCTCGATGCCCCCTTCGCTCTGGCAGCCTCGATGTACGGCTGACGCGCCGTGGTCTGCAGGCTCACCGCAAGCACCTGCGCGATGACTGCACCGGTCGGCAGCGCAAGTGTGATCGCGGGAAGTAACAGATGCTCGATGCCACCTTCACCGAACGCCGGGAACAGCTTTACACGGAACGAGAACAATTGGAGCAGAACGAGTCCCATCCAGAATGTGGGCACAGCTACACCCAATGGAGGCAGCGAGAACAAGACGTTCCGCAACCAGCCGATACGCGTGTAGGTGGCGAAGAAGGCGACCACAGTACCGAATGTCACCGCCAACACCAGCGCGAACGACGCGAGGGCGAGGGTGCTCGGCAACGCGTCGGCGATCGCCTCCGTCACCGGCCTGCCGGTGGAGATGGAGATACCGAAATCACCCCGGACTGCATTGCTCAGAGCATTCCAGTACTGAACCCACACCGGCTGATCCAGGCCGTAACGCGCCTGCAGCTGCTCGATTGCGGCAGCGTCGACCGGTGTTCCGTTGTCGGAGCCGGCCATCACACTCACCGGGTCGGACGGTAGAAGGAACAGCACGCCGAACGAAACGGTGAATGCAGCCCACAGCACGCCGACGGCCTGGAGGAAGCGGGAAGCGAGGTAGCCGAACATGATTACTCGCTGAGCCAGGTGTCGAAGAACTGCAGGCGTGCCGACGCTTCGAACTTCAGATCTTGCACCTTCGGTCCGGCACCGATCGCCTGCGACAACTCGACCGTCGGAATGAACAGGGCGTTGTCGATCACGAGCTGCTGAGCCTCCTCGATGTAGCCGTTACGGGTCGCCGGATCGGTCGCGGTGAGCTGTACTGCGAGGACGTCGTCGAGTTCCGGGATCGGACCACGCTGGTTGAGGTTCCGGCCCTCGGTACCGAACGCTGTGCGCAGGATGTCGCCATCGGCGCGTGTGCTGTTGTAGTACGTCGTGTCGTAGTCTCCGGTGTTCTGTCGGGCGGTGGTCTCTGGCGTCGACACCAGATCGAGTTGCAGGTCTACACCCACCTCCCGCAGTTGCTGCTGGACGAGTTCGAGAATCGCCTGGTTCCCGGCGAACACCGAGCTGAACAGCACCGAGAAACTCAACCTCTCCCCGTCCTTGACGCGGATACCGTCTTCGCCCGGAATCCATCCGGCGTCGTCGAGGATCCTCGCCGCCGCATCGGGGTCGTAGGTGACCGCGTCCACCGCGAGGTACCCGGGTGTCACCGAGGCGAGGGCGCTTGTCGCGGGCTCGAAGTCGGGGCCGAGAACCGTGTCGACGAGTTCGGTGCGGTTGATCGCAGGGATCAGTGCGCTACGGACGGCGGGATCGGAGAGCACGCCGCTGCTCACATTGGGCTGGAAACCGAACGGGAGACCGGGATTCGGCGTGGTGAGAATGCGGCCACCGACACCTTCGATCTGCGGGGCATCCTGAGGAAGAGCATCGGAGACCGCGTCGAGCTGACCGGACGCAAGAGAACCTGTGCGAACACCGGACTCGGGAACGATGGTGAATTCGATCCGGTCGAGGTAGGCCTCACCGTCGTGCGCGAAGACCTCCGATCCCCAGGCATATCCGGCGCGCTTGACGAGCGTTGCCGACCGGTCCTGCTGGTAGTCCTCATACGTGAACGGTCCCGTGCCGGACAACTCGCCTGCACACCGTTCCTCAGCGCTCTTCGCGACGTCCTCGGCAGAGAGGAACCCGAGTTGATGAGTCGAGGTGGCCTGGAGGAACGGCGCGTTGGGCGCCGAGAAATCGACCCTGGCCGTGTGCTCGTCGATCACGGTGGTGCCGGTGTAACCGGCGAGGTACCCGGTGGCCTGCGGAGCCTTGACCCCGCCGAGAGTATTCACGATGGAATCGAAGTTGCCCCGCACCGATTCAGCGGTGAAAGAGGTTCCGTCGCTGAAGGTCACCCCCTTCTTCAAGTGGAAGGTGAATTGTGTGGAGTCCTCGTTGACGTCCCAACTCTCGGCGAGCCACGGCGTGATCTGCCCGGTCTCGGGGTCTTGATCTGTGAGTGAGTCGACGACCTGACGAGCGGCGTAGATGGTCTGGTTGCTGCCGGCCTGCGCGGGATCGGCGCACGTGGGAGCCTGCGACAGGCCGTACCTGAGCGTGCCCCCTGCCTGCGGGGTACCACCACCCTGCGTGACGGCCGACTCTGATCCGCACGCGGACAACCCGACGACCAGCATCGCAGCGACACCCACTACCGGAATCACACGACGGGATGCATGAATGAACGAGAAGGACACCTGAACTCCGTGGTCTCTACATGACAGCGGTCTCTACATGACAGCGGTCTCTACATGACAGCGATCTCTACATGACAGCGGCAGCATCGAACCGGAGCGATGCCGACGGATGAGGGTTGGACGGGTCGACCGTCAACAGATGTCGGCACTGTGCCGGCACAGGTCGACGTGCAGGCACGACCACGTCACCACGACATCTTCGTGCGTCATGAACAGTCCTCCATCGTTCCCGGCGGTAGCACCCTCACCTGCGGATGCAGGGGGTTGCTGCGACGTCGTCGAGCCAGGTCTCTCGGTCGCTCTGGATGGTCGTTGTCGATGCTAGACATTCCCGATCCCCGGATGAACCGTTCCCCTCACGGTGATCGAAAGTCTTATGAGGCTGCAGCAGTAGCCACTATCGTCACCGAATCCGCGACTGCGCACCCGACCCCCCGCGAGGCCGATTCATGACCGTTCGAACCGAATCCACACTCGACACCGCCACATCGGCCCAAATCCTGTTCGAGCCCCTGGCACTGCGCGAGGTGACCTTCGGTAACCGCATCTGGCTGTCCCCGATGTGCCAGTACTCCGCGGTCGACGGGGTGCCCGGCGACTGGCACCTCACCCACCTCGGTGCCCGCGCGGCCGGAGGGTTCGGTGCGGTGGTCGCCGAGGCCACCGCCGTCACACCGGGCGGGCGGATCAGTCCGCAGGACACCGGGCTGTGGAACGACGAACAGACTCGCGCATGGTCTCGCATCGTCGACTTCGTTCACGAGCGCGGCACCCACGCCGGCATCCAGCTCACTCACGCGGGACGCAAAGCGTCGATCCACCGCCCCTGGGACACCGAGCAGGGCAGTATCCCTCCGTCCGAGGGCGGTTGGCCCGGCGTCGGCCCCGACTCGTCGGCGTTTCCGGGACTCACGGGGCCGCACGAACTGACGTCCGGTGAGATCGGTGACATCGTCGACGCATTCGGCGACTCCGCCTGCCGGGCCGACCGCGCAGGATTCGATCTGCTCGAACTCCAGGCCGCGCACGGCTTCCTCATCCACTCGTTCCTGTCGCCCTTGGGCAACACCCGCACCGACTCCTACGGCGGTTCCTTCGAGGGCCGGACCCGCCTGCTCGTCGAGATCGTCGACGCCGTGCGGGCCCACTGGCCGCAGCACAAGCCTCTGTCGGTCCGGTTCTCGGCGACAGATTGGCTCGACGGCGGTCTCACGCCGGACGACATCGTCGCCACCGCCGAACTCATCGCCCCGCGCGGCGTCGACCTGATCGACGTGTCCAGCGGTGGCCTGCTTCCCGCAGCGATCCCTCTCGAACCCGGTTATCAGGTCCCGCTGGCACGCGAGGTTCGCCGCGGCACCGATCTCGCGGTCGGTGCGGTCGGGCTGATCGACGACACCCGGCACGCCGCGCAGATCCTGCAGGACGGTAGTGCCGACGTGATCTTCCTCGGTCGCGCGGCACTCCGGGATCCGAACTGGCCGCTGCGTGCCGCGAAGGACCTGGGCCTCGAAACCCGCGCGCGACTGTGGCAGCCCCAGAGCGTGCGTGGCGATTGGTCCTGATCTGGTGGACTTCGGTGGCCGGAAGGGAAGGTGACCTATACCGCGAGTGTTCGATCTCGGACCTCGCGCCGCGCGACGTTCGGAGACAGTCCGAGGTTCTCGCGCAGGGTGGCGCCCGCATACTCGCTCGGATAGACGCCGCGGTCCTGTAGTTCCGGGATGAGCCGGTCGACGATCTCGTCGAGTCCGTCGGGGAAAGCCGTGGGTGTCAGGTTGAGTCCGTCGATCGCCCCGGCCCTGACGTATTCGGTGAGCCGGTCGGCCACACTCGCCGGTGTTCCGATGAAGCCCGCGCTGGGAGCGAGATGCCGAACGAGTTCGCGCACCGTGAACCCGCGTTCGCGGGAGAGTTCACGCCACCTCTGCGCAATCGCCTGTGGTCGGTCGCGGCTGTTCATCACGCCGTGGCTACGACTCTGTTTGACGATTGTCGGTGGCTCGTCCGGAAGTGGTCCGTCGAGGTCCAGGTCGGACAGGTCGCGGCCCCAGATCTTCTCGATCACTGCGCGTGTGCGCCGGTCCGTCCACACCCGGTCGCGGAACCACTCGTGCCGGTCTCGTGCGTCGGCGTCCGTGTCGCCGAGAACGATGGAGGTGCCGGGGAAGATCCTCAGGTCGTCGGCGGGTCGACCCGCAGCGACAAGTCTCCTGCCGAGATCGCGCGAGAATTCGAGGGCAGCATCGAACTCCAGGTACCTGGAGAAGATCCCCTCGGCGTACCGGGCGGCGAAGTCGCGGCCTTGCTCGGATTCACCCGCCTGGAAGAAGACGGGTTGCCCCTGCGGACTCCGTGGCCATTCGGGACGTGCCGTGATCCGGTAGTAGGTGTCTGCCCACTCGACCGGGTCGAGTGGGGCGACCGGTGCCGATTCCGGCCACGCGTCCCACAACGCCTGCACGACGTCGACGTGTTCGGCGGCGTGGGTGTAGCGGTCGGTGTGCGGAAGGTAGCCACCCTTGCGGAAATTCGCTCCGGTCCAGGCACTGTCGGTGGTGACGATGTTCCACCCCGCGCGTCCGCCGGAGAGATTGTCGACGGTGGCGATACGGCGAGCGAGATCGTAGGGTTCGAAATACGTGGTGTTCAAGGTCGCCACCAGTCCGATGCGTTCGGTGCGTGCCGCAAGATGCGCGAACAGCACCAATGCGTCTGGGCGACCCGTGATTGCGTCGGTGTTCAGCGTGCCGAGGTGTTCCCGCAGTCGCAGACTCTCTCCGTAGAACACCGCGCTGAACAGTCCGTGTTCCGCGCTGCGGACAAGTGCGGTGAGGGCGTCGAAATCGTAGTAGATGTCGGTGCGAGGCTGCTGCGACCACACGTAATCGGGCGCGAAGGGGAAGAACAGGTTGAAATGCAGGCGATGTCCGCGCTGCTGATGTCCGCTGGTCATACTGCTCCGATCATGAGATTTCAGTGGCTGCGGTGCGCGCGAATATGCTGCTGGGCCGCGTCAGCCCGAGAGCCCGCCGTAGTGAGGAGTCGGGATGTGGAACGACGAGGCTCCGCCTCCGAGACAGTTCGGGCAGCACGTGATGCTCGAGGATCGGCAGATCCGTCGCGAGCACAGCGGGATGCAGTCGTACTCCGTCGACGCGGCCGATGAGGTCGGCGAGTAACCCGATCAACCCGTCCGCGGATCCGACGTACCGCAGACGGTCGCCCAGCGGCCATGGAGTGTGCCCGTCGAGTTCCGCGAGCCTTTGTGTTGCGCTGCCGTTTTCGGAGTCGAGCACGACCTCGACCTCGGCGAACACCCGATGCTCACGTCCTACGCTCGCGTGACGTGCGGCATCTGCACGGGCAACGATCTCGACTACCGTCGGGGCGTCGACGAGGTGCACGTCGGCGAGATGTGGGGAGATACTTCCGAACGGCGCGAAGACGACGAGTTGCCCCTGAGGGGGTCGCGGTGTGATCGATGGGCCCTTCACGGAGACGAATTCTCCGTCGATATCGGCGTAGTGCAGTCGATTCGGGTCGAGAAAGCGGCCGGTCGCATCATCTGCGATGGTCACGCCGTCCTCCCAGGTATCCCAGAGTCGCCGCACCGCACCGATCACCTCGTCGGCTTCGCGGTGAAGCGCGTCGGGGTCGGTCACCTGGGTAGCGCCGTATGTGCCTGCCCGAGTCGGGCTATCGGTGGCCTCCGCAACCCATCCTGCACGACCATGCGACGCAAAATCTGCGCTGGCGAGCTGGTTCGCCAGGTGGAACGGCTCGGCATGGATCACGCCCACGGCGGCGACCAGTCCGATCGCCTCGGTGAAAGCTGCTGCGAATGCCGCGACCTCCACGGGGGCGAGACGACCTGTGATCGTGGGGTGATCACCTCGAGTTGCCGGGTCGGCGAATGTCGCGATCGCGAATCCGGCACGCTCGACGCGACGAACTAGATCGATTACCGACGGGCCGTCGCTCGGAGTGAGTTCAGCGACTTGCCACGACGCGGGATGCGCGCCGGCGCCGTCCAGTTCGACCGCGAGCGCAAGTGATGTGGAGGTAACAGGCACGATATTCACCACTTCAGGATTGGCTCCGGTGGCACCGCGTATTCGCGGTGCCACCGGGCAGGAAGAAAGCCTCTGGTCGGTTCTTTCAGAATAGGAACCACGTCGACCCAGGAAAACCCTTCCTCTCACAGTGATTCGAACCGAGATGTGATGCGACCTGCATCAGTGCACCGACGCGGGCTCACGGTGCGGAATCGCCTTCCGCAACACGGGAGCCACCTCCGCCTGGAAGAGCTCGAGACTCGCGCGCTGCTCCGCTGCAGTCAGCCCACCTCGGTCGGCTGTCACGTGCATGACTTCATGTCCGAGACGCTCGTGATAACGGAGCACCTTGTCGATCACTTGCTGCGGGCTGCCGATGAGCGCGGAACTGCGTTCGACGAAGTCCTCGACGCTCTCGAAGACCACCGGCAGTCCGGAATTCCGCGCAAACTGCAGCCGCTGCTCGAACAACGGCCGGAACCGCTCGACTGCTTCCTGTGACGTCGGCGCGACATACAGCCCCGCCGTTCCCGCTCCCACCCGTGCGTCCGACGGGTCGTGCCCGTATGCCGCCCATCTGTCGCGGTAGTACTCGATCAGTTCGGCGTAGGGCTCGATCGGGTTCGTGACGTTGGCCGAGAACACCGGATCGCCATATTGTGCTGCGGTATCCACGGATTCGTGGCTCGTTGCGCTGCCATGCCACATCGTCAGACGTGGTTGCAGCGGACGAGGAACCGTGACCGCGTCGGTGAGCGAGGGGCGGAAGGATCCTTCCCATGTGACCCGCTCGTTCTCCCACAAGAGCCGGAAGAGTTCGTAGCCCTCACGGTTACGATCCCACTGGTCGTCGGGCGTGACATGGAACAGGTCGGCCTGTGCTGTGCCGTTACCCTTGCCGATTATCAGCTGCAGCCGACCCTCGGAGAGATTGTCGAGAGTCGCATAGTCTTCGTAGGCGCGGACCGGATCGAGCAGGCTCAGTGTCGTTACACCGGTCCACAGTTCGATGGTCGATGTGCGCGCCGCGATGTTGCTCAAGACCACCGGAGGCGACGACGACAGGAACGGTTGCTCGTGACGCTCGCCGACCGCGAATCCTTCGAAGCCGAGTTCCTCGGCCAGTACTGCGGTGTTCACGACCTCACGGAGTCGGTCGGAGGGACTGAGCAATTCTCCGGTCACAGGGTCCGGGTGGTGAGTGATCAGGCTCAGGAGCAGAAATTTCACGCAGACTCCACCTTTCGGGTCAGGCGTTTTTCGAATGGGTGCGGGCCGATTTCCTCGGCCGGGCGCGTCGGGTCGAACAGTGCGGTGTAACCGGCCGAGAGGTAGAGGCCGACGGCCTCCGGTTGCCGCCACCCGGTCGTGAGATAGATACGGGTGTAGCCGCGCAGCACCGCCTCGGCTTCGAGTTCTGCGAGGACGATGCGCCCGAGCCCGCGGCGCCGGTGTTCACTGGATGTCCAGATTCGCTTGAGCTCGGCCGTGCTCTCGTCGTACCGGCGGAAGGCGCCGCCTGCGACGGGCCGACCGTCTTCGGTGACCACGAGCAGGGCACCGTCCGGCGGTGCGAACTCTTCTCCCGGGTACGTGGTCAAGGACTCGACCTGCTCCTGGAGTGGACGCTCGTAGCGAGTGCTGTACTCCACCGCCAGCTCATCGAGCAGTGGAGCGGCCAGCGGATCGCCCTGTTTCACGGCCTGAATCTGCAGGCGTCGGGTTCTGCTCATCGCGGTTACGCGGTCTTGGGCAGACCCGGCGGGTTGATCCGCGAGCTTTCGACGGCCTCGGTGCCGATCCCCCATCGCTCGAGCACCTCCGCATAGGTTCCGTTGTCGATGACGTGGTTGAGCGCCTCGTTGATGGCCTCGATCAGTCCGTTGTCCTTCTTCGTCAGGACCGCGATCTCGCCCTGCAGCTCATCGCCTGCGCCCGAGAATGTTCCGGCGATTTCACTCTCACCCGCCTGCAGGACGTGGAACGCTGACGTCGGGTTTGGTCCGACGTACGCGTCGATACGTCCCGAGCCGAGCGCCAGAAAGTAGTCGACGGCGTTCTGGTAGTAGAGAATTTCTGCAGGCTCGAGCCCGGCTGCGATGTTCTGCTCGTTCCATTCGACGAGCAACGCTTCCTGATTGGTGCCCGAGCCGACACCGATCGTCAGGCCCGCGATGTCCTCCGAGCCCTCGAAGGTGATTCCACTGTCCTTCTTCACCTCGACCGCGACACTGTCGAGACGGTAGGTGGCAAAGTCGTACTTCTCCTTGCGCTCTTCCGTGACGGTGACGTTGGAGATGAACACGTCGGCCTCACCGGAGTCGACGCGCACGAAGTTCTGCGCCCAGTCGGCGGCCGTGAGTTCGATATCGAGGTCGAGGACATCGCCGATGAGGTACGCGAAGTCGGTTTCCGAACCGATGATCGTCGTGTCGTCGTCGGCGTAGAAACGCAGCGGTGGGGCGGTACCTGCGCTGCCTGTGACGATGAGGGTGCCGCGGTCACGAATCGCCTGCGGAACCTTTGCGGCGATCTCGTCTACCGTGTCCGTGGTGATGCGATTCTGCTCGGCGGTGAGGTTGTAGCCGGCGTCGGTGGCTGCGTCGGTGGCCGCGTCGGACGAACTGCAGGCTGCGCTGCCCAACAGGGCGACCGCAGTCAGAGCCGAAACCAGCAACTTCGATCGACGGGGTGAAGCGAACATCGTTACCTTCCAGGGGGTGTGGTCGAATCTTCCGGTTGGAGTACCGGAAATCAGAGAACTCGGGACAGAAATGTGCGGGTACGTTCGTGCTGTGGATGGTCGAGAACGGCTGCCGGTGAGCCTTGCTCGACGATGACGCCACCGTCCATGAAGACGACATTGTCGGCGACTTGACGCGCAAAGCCGATCTCGTGGGTCACGACCACCAGGGTCGATCCTCCGCTCGCGAGATCTTCGATCACTTCGAGAACCTCCCCGACCAGTTCGGGGTCGAGAGCAGAGGTCGGTTCGTCGAACAGGATGACGCTGGGCTGCAAGGCAAGCGCCCGGGCAATGGCAACACGTTGCTGTTGACCACCGGACAACTGCCGCGGGTAGGCGTGAATCTTGTCGCCCACACCGACGCGCTCGAGCAACTCCCGGGCTTCCACCTCGACCTCGGCGCGTGTGCGCTTCTGCGCGGAAAGCGGTGCCTCGATGACGTTCTCGAGTGCAGTCAGGTGCGGGAAGAGATTGAAGTTCTGGAACACGAACCCGATCCGGGCCCGCTGACGGAGAATGTCGCGGGTGCGCAGTTCATGCAGTTTGTCGCCGCGACGACGGTAGCCGACGAGTTCACCGTCGATGCGGATGGTGCCGCGGTCGACCTTCTCGAGGTGATTGAGAGTGCGCAGCAGCGTGGACTTCCCCGATCCCGACGGGCCGAGAATGACTGTCACCTCACCCTTGCGGACCTTCAGATCCACGCCCTCGAGCACCTTCAGCGATCCGAAGGATTTATGGACTCCCCGCACGTCGACGGCGTAGTCGGTCCGCTGTTCGGCGGCGGTCATCGGGTTGCTCCTCGGGGTGCACCGACACCGGTGTCGCGGATCTCGCGGTATTTCGTGACGACTTTCTGCCACGGAGTGAGAGGCAACTCGCGGGCCGAGCCGCGCGCATAGTGCCGCTCGATGTAGTACTGCACGATGGACAACACCGTGGTGAGGATGATGTACCACACGGTCGCGACCATGAGCAGCGGCACTACGCGCCCGCTGCGACCGAAAATGACCTGTACCTGGTAGAACAGCTCGGCGATCGCCATCGTCGAGACGATGGATGTGCCCTTGAACAGGCTGATGACCTCGTTGGCTGCATTCGGCAGGATCGAGCGCATCGCTTGCGGCAACACGATCCGGAAGAACTGACGCAGCCGCGGGATACCGAGCGCGTTGGCCGCTTCGATCTGCCCGTGGTCGACGGAGATGATGCCGGCGCGGATGATCTCCGCCGAGTACGCAGCCTGGTGGAGTGCAAGGCCGATCACCGCGGCCGTGAAGCCCGAGATCACTCCTGAGACCTCGAATTCGAAGAATCCGGGCCCGAACGGTATTCCGACCGACATGGTTTGGTAGAGATACGCGATGTTGAACCAGAAGAGGAGCTGCACGATCAGCGGGATGGATCGGAACGCCCAGATGTAGGTCCACGCAATTACCTGCAGTACTGGATTGTTCGACAACCTACCGACCGCGAGGAGCACGCCGAGCGCGAATCCGAGGAGGGTTCCCCACAGGGTGAGCTTGATCGTCATCCACAGGGCAGAGAGAACCGATTCCGCCGTGAAGTATCGAGCGAAGGTCGGCCAGTCCCAGCCGGGGTTGGTGGCGAGGCCGTGAATGAACTGCGCAACGACGATCAGTACCGCGGCGCTGGTCACCCATCGCCACGGGTGCCAGGTCCGGGCCACCACCAGGTCTGCGTCGTCCGTGCGCTCAGGGGCCGGGTCGGTGGTACGGATATCGGTCGGCGCGCTCACGCCGACCTCCTGCGGACAGGAGACATCGAAACATGCGTTTCACGGAGAATGGAAGTAGTTATTCCGCAACCGGTTTCGATGCGGCACACGCGCAACGGCGTTGTTGGTGACGTTCAGCAACAACGCGACGACGCGCCGCGACGCAGATCGATGTGCCTGCGGCGCCACGAAGCGCGCTCGATACTGCTAGTCATCTCCGACCTCCATCGGTCCGGGCGGTAGCACCCGCACCCGAAAGCGGGGGGTTGCTGCGACGTCATCGAGCCAGGTCTCTCGGTCGCTCTGGATGGCGCCTCGAACTGTAAGGCCATTCGGACATATGGTCAATAGCTGACCACTGTTGCAGTCCGTTGAATTACGTTGGTACGCAATTAGAATCGCACTGATCCGAATTCTCCGCCGGTCGGAAGCCTCTACCGCACCCCCGAGTTGGAGCTGAGGCCATCGCGGTCGATATCGAATACATGTGCCAATTCCCTTGCGAATCGAATGTCAGTTCGATATAGTTCGATCATGGGTGGGGACCTCTGGAAACTCGACAACACACAACTCATGGCCGAGACACTCGCTGTCTCCGCCGAAATCCATACCTGGCAGGTACACCGCGTCGATCTGATGATCGCGATGATCGAACGCGACACCGTCAAAGAACACGGCCACCGCAGCCCCGCCCACTGGTTGTGTGCCGCCACCAACCTCGAACTCGGTGAATGCCACCGCATCGAAACACTGGCACGGCTACTGCGACTGGAACCGGAAGTACGCGAAGCCTATTCCTCCGGCCTACTGGACGCGGAGAAAGCGCGGCAGATCGCCTACTTCTGCCAGCACTACCCCCGCACCATGAACCCCTGCGACTTCGAGAAAGCCCGCGACATCCTGATCGAGCACGCCTCCGACAAGGTCGCCACGAAAGCGACCGTGCGGGCCCTGATCCGCCGACTCGAACACCTCTACAACACCGGCGACGGACCGCCACCGGGCGAAGACTCCTCACGCAACGAACTGTTCGTCTCCACCACCTGGCACGGCCGAGTCGTCATCACAGGCGAGTTCGACGCCGTCACCGGTGCCCGCCTGCGTCATCTACTCTCCCCACTTTCCGCGCCGAGGCCCGAGATAAACGGCATCAAAGATGATCGGCCGGCGTCGAAGCGCAACGCCGACGCGTTCGATCAACTCCTGCAGTTCGTCGAAGCCGCCGGCCTCGTCCCCGTCGAGGGCGGCGTGAAACCGCACGTCACGGTCACCGCGTCGATCAAAGATCTGACGACGAACACTGCGGTGAAGGAACTGTTCGCGAACTCCCCCGAGCATGGGTATGCGACCGAGCCCTGGGCCGGGCCGTTGTCGATCGACGCCGCCCGGATGCTCGCGTGCGATTGCCAGGTCACCCGGATCCTGCTCGACGAACACGGCGTGCCGCTGGCACACGGGCGGACGCACCGGACTGCGACGACGGCGCAACGTCGAGCGCTGGCCGTCAGAGATGGCGGATGTGCCTTCCCCGGGTGTTCAACGCCCCCGGCGTGGGCCGATGCGCACCACATTCATCATTGGGTCGACGGCGGCGACACCGACCTCGACAATCTGGTGTTGCTGTGCGGACATCACCACAGGTTGATGCATCACACCGACTGGGAAGTCGAGATGACCGAACACCGTCGGCCGCAATTCATCCCTCCCTCGAGTGTGGATGTGTTCCGCACGCCGATCCCGGGGAGCAGGCCGGATCTGGTCGCCTGACCTACAGATCAACGAATACAGCCACCGTCACCAGGGCACCCGTGTGCCCTGGCAGCGGTGGCTGCGTTTCGTTTGCCTACTCGGCCGCGGTGTTGAGCGATCGCGTGGCTTCGGCCATGACACGAACACCTTCGTTCCGCGTCATCGTGGAGAAATACTGCTCCGACTGCGCAAGCTTCTCCCCCACCAGATACGTCGGCCCCTTGTCCAAATTCTCGAGAGCGCGAGCAACAGTCTCTTCGGGGCTCGTCGCACCCGGAACCGGTGTGTCGAGGCTGTCTATCTGCCCCATCGCAAGCATCAACCGACGCAATGCCGGAGTATCGGTCCGGCTGAGTACCAGCGACAACACGTCCACACCTTCCGGATTGAACTCGGCCCACAGGCTCTCACCCATCACGAGGTCGAATGCCTTCGACGCGGAGTAGGCCACCATGTTCGAGCAGCCACGCAAACCGGATCCGGACGTCACGAGAATGATGCCTCCCCGCCCTCGCTCGACCATGGCCGCTCCGAAGTGATGTGCCACCGCCATCGAGGTGACGCAATTGCGCTGAACCATCGCGAGCGCGGACTCGACAGGACGCGAGAGGAACGGGGCCGGCGAAGAATCCGCTCCAGCGCCGTACAACACGATTCCGACCTCCAACCCGACCGTCCCGTCGACGATGCGCGACACCGCATCGGATTCGGAAAGATCGACCGCGAGCACCCTGGTCTCCACACCGTGGCGCTCGCGGAGGGTCGCAGCGAGGGCGTCGAGGTTCGGTTTGCGTCGCGAGAGCAGGACGACATTGACCCCGCGTTCGGCGAGGGTGTGCGCGAAGGCCTCTCCGACACCTTCGGAGGCCCCGACCACCAGCCCCCACGGTCCGTACTGCCGGGCGAATTCGTCATTGGTCAAAGCCATCGAATCTCCTTGCGCCGAGTGTCAGAAGTGCAATTCTCCCACCAAAGAATGGCATTTCAAGGGGCTCTACACAACCATTCGAGCGCACAGAAAAACCCCTCACCTGCGTGAACAGGTGAGGGGCTCTGGCGGAAGCGGAGGGATTTGAACCCCCGGTCGCTCTCACGACGCTCGCTTTCAAGGCGAGTGCATTCGGCCGCTCTGCCACGCTTCCGTGCCAAATCCTAACCTCATCACTGAGCTACTTGTCGGCGAGGGCTCCGTCGACGCGCGCAAAGATGCGAGCGAGCGTGGCCAACTCGCTCTTGCTGAGCAGGTCGATGAGGTTGGTGCGCACGTCGTCGACGTGGGTGGGAGCAGCCTCCGCGAGGCGACGGCGGCCCTCATCGGTAATCGTGGCGAGCACGCCACGACCGTCGTCGGGGCACGAACTCCGGACGACCATTCCGTCCGACTCCATCCGCCGGATCTGGTGAGTGAGGCGACTGCGGGACGACAACACGCCGTCGGCCAGTTCACTCATTCGCACCGAGCCCTCTTCGGCTTCGGTCAGCATGACCAGGATCCGGTATTCGGCGAGAGACAGCCCATGCTGATCGTGCAGATTTCGATTGAGCACTTCCATGAGCCGGCTGTTGCCGTCCATATACCGCCGCCACGCGTTCTGTTCCTCCGCGGTCAGCCAGTTCGGTGTGTCATGTTCGCCGGTCACGCGGGAAGTGTAATCACGGACATGAGCGAAAAGTTACCGCCAGGTATTCCGGGAGCAGCGGTGCGCGAGTCATTGCCATATCGCGAGCCGGTCACGATAGCGTCGACGTCATGCACGCAATCGTCGCCACCGAACCCGGTGGGCCCGAAGTTCTCCAGTGGATCGAGCAGCCGGACCCCGAGCTCGGTCCCGGCCAGGTTCTCGTCGATGTCGCCGCTACCGCGGTCAATCGAGCCGACCTTCTGCAGCGCCGGGGTCTGTATCCGCCGCCCCCTGGCGCGAGCGAGATCCTCGGGCTCGAGTGTTCCGGTGTGATCGCCGAGCTCGGTGAGGGAGTGTCGGGCTGGAAGATCGGCGATCGGGTCTGCGCGCTGCTCACCGGCGGCGGATACGCGGAACAGGTCGTGGTTCCCGCTTCGCAGTTGCTTCCGGTACCCGAAGGCATGGACCTCGCGGCGGCAGCGTCGCTGCCCGAGGTCGCGTGCACGGTGTGGTCGAACGTCGTGATGGGCGCAGGTCTGGGCCGCGGAGATGTCCTGCTCGTGCACGGTGGCGGCGGTGGCATCGGTACACACGCCATCCAGGTCGGCAAGGCGCTGGGCGCCACGGTGGTGGTCACGGCGTCCGCCGGCAAGCTCGACCGCTGCCGCGAGCTGGGCGCCGATCTGGCGATCGACTATCGCAACCAAGATTTCGTCGTCGAGGTGAAGAAAGCCTACGGCGGCGCAAATGTGGTCCTCGACAACATGGGTGCGGCATACCTGTCGCGGAACATCGACGTCCTCGCACCCGACGGCACGCTGGTGGTGATCGGGATGCAGGGCGGCGCCAAGGGCGAGTTGAATCTCGGCAAGCTGCTCGCCAAGCGCGGCCACGTCACCGCAACAGGTCTGCGCGGCCGACCCGACACCGGCAAGTCGGGTAAGAGCACCATCGTTGCTGCCGTCCAAGAACACCTCTGGCCGCTGGTCGCCGAGGGCAAGGTTCAGCCCATCGTGCACGCCGAACTTCCGATCACGGAAGCAGCCAAGGCCCACGAACTGCTCGACTCCCCCGAGACGGTGGGCAAGGTGGTACTGAAGATCGACCGCAGGTAGACGAGCTGCCCGCTCAGAAGTTGCGGAGTTCGCGGACGAGCTGGTCGATCTCGAATGCTGTGGTGTAGGGCGCGAGGCCGACGCTGACAGCGCCGCCCTCGTCGCTCACTCCCAGCGAGTCGAGCAATCGGCTCGTTCCGCGCGCACTCGCGACGGTCGCGATGCGGCGATCTGCGAGGTGCGCGGCGATCTTGTCTGCGGGCACACCGTCGATCGTGAAGCTGATCGTGGGCACCCGGCTCGACGCCCGCCCGAACACCATGACGCCGCTGAGGCTGTCGAGTTGGCGAAGGAGCCGGTCGAAGAGCTTGTCCTGATAATGCTGCATCGAGCTGATGGACACCTCGAGCCGCTCCCGCCGGGTGCCTGTGGCCTCGTCGTCGAGGGCGGCCAGGAAGTCGATCGACGTGGTGACGCCTGCGAGCAACGCATACTGATGGCCACCCACTTCGAGGCGTTCCGGTCCGCGCGCCTGTGCGTCGAGCGACATCGCGGGAACCCGGTCGAGATGCGCGGGATCGGCGAAGACCAACGCCCCGATCTGAGGTCCACCCCAGGCGGCCGCGTCGATGGTGACGATGTCGGCGCCGAGATCGGACATGTCGAGGTGTGCGTACGGCGCGGCGCCTGCGGCGTCGACGACCATGAGACCGCCCACGTCGTGGATGAGGTCGGATACCGCACGGACGTCGGGCGCTGATCCCACGATCGACGAGGCCGCCGACAACGCGACCAGGCGCGTCGTCGGGGTGATCAGTTCCTCGTATTGCCAGGCCGGCATGTCGCACGTCTCGATCTCGACTTCGGCCCATCGCACCTGCGCGCCGTAACGGCTCGCCACCCGCAGCCATGGCGCCACGTTCGCTTCGTCGTCGAGGCGTGAGAGGACCATGCCGGTGCCGAGCCCGAGCCGCGGGCTCAGTGATTCGGCCAACCAGGCGAGCAGCACCGCGCGACTCGGTCCGAGGACGACGGCAGCTGGGTCGCCGCCTACGACGTCGGCGATAGCGGTGCGTGCATCGTCGAGAATCCCTGCGCTTCGACGGTTCGAGATATGCCGGCCGGCCGCAGATCCTGCAGCATTTCGGAACGCCGTCGACACGGTGCGCGACACCGCGTCGGGGATCTGCATGCCGGCCTGAGGATCGAGGTGGATCCAACCGTCGCCGAGCGAGGGGATCAACCCCCGAATCCGGGCAACGTCGTAAGCCATGGCAGACACTCTAAATCTTGGAGTCAATCGGCGGTTGCGCACTCCCGGGCAATGCTCGACCGGTCGGGGCCCTCGGACAGGGAAATCGCGGACATTCCGCTCATCGATCGGGTCGGCGCCGCAGCGATCGCCGGGAGAGGCCAGAATTGACCCATGACGCATCCCGAGAATGACGATGTTCTGGTGATCGGCCCGGACGGCCGGCCCGTCCGCGTTCCTCGAGGCGACGAGGGACAAGGCGGAATGCCTCGTTCCGATGAGGAGGCCCCCGCAGGCGAGGCGGGATCCGGCGAAACCCTGTCCGACATGGTCGAGCAGCCCGCGAAGGTCATGCGAATCGGCACGATGATCAAGCAACTGCTCGAAGAAGTGAAGGCCGCTCCCCTCGACGATGCGAGCCGTGCCCGGCTCAAGGAAATCCATCACTCGTCGATCCAGGAACTCGAGCAGGGCCTCGCGCCCGAATTGCGCGACGAACTCGAGCGGCTCGCACTGCCGTTCAGCGAAGACTCCGTGCCGTCCGACGCGGAACTCCGCATCGCTCAGGCCCAGCTCGTCGGCTGGTTGGAGGGCCTGTTCCACGGTATCCAGACTGCGTTGTTCGCCCAGCAGATGGCGGCCCGCGCGCAGCTGGAGCAGATGCGTCAGGGCGCGCTGCCTCCCGGATTGAACCTTCAGAGCGGGCTCGATGATCAGCAGGGTCACGGTCACACGGGCACCGGCCAGTACCTGTAGGCGTCGGCCCATGGAAGCGGACCGGTAGGCTCAAAACTCGTGTCAGCGTCTGGAGCAGCATCGTGAGCCGAGTCAGCATCGAAACCCGAGACGCATGCGTCGACTTTCCGATCTTCGACGCCAAGACCAGGTCGCTGAAGAAAGCGTTCCTGGGCAAGGCGGGCGGCGCGATCGGCCGTAACGACTCCGACGTCGTCGTCGTCGAGGCGTTGCGCGACATCACCATGTCGCTGAAGGAAGGCGACCGCGTCGGACTGGTCGGGCACAACGGTGCCGGCAAGTCGACGTTGCTGCGCCTGCTGTCCGGTATCTACGAGCCGACGCGCGGCGCGGCGCGGGTGCGTGGGCGGGTCGCGCCGGTGTTCGATCTCGGTGTGGGTATGGATCCGGAGATCTCCGGCTACGAGAACATCCTCATCCGCGGCATGTTCCTCGGCATGACCCGCAAGCAGATGCTCGCGAAGGTCGACGAGATCGCCGAGTTCACCGAGCTCGGCGACTACCTGTCGATGCCGCTGCGCACCTATTCGACGGGTATGCGCGTGCGTGTTGCGCTGGGTGTGGTCACCAGTATCGATCCGGAGATCCTCCTGCTCGACGAGGGCATCGGCGCTGTCGACGCCGAGTTCATGAAGAAGGCGCGGATCCGGCTGCAAGAGCTGGTTGCGCGCTCGGGCATCCTCGTCTTCGCGAGCCACTCCAACGAGTTCCTCGCGCAGCTGTGTGATCGGGCCATGTGGATCGATCACGGCCGGATCCGCAAGGAGGGCGGCATCGAGGACGTGGTGCGGGCCTACGAAGGCGACGACGCAGGCGACCATGTGCACACCGTCCTCGAAGAACTCGAACGTGAACGCGCCGCCAACTCCGGGCCGGGCGGTAGCGGTGCCTGACGAACGCATCATCGGCGTCGTCGTCACCCATCGCCGACGGGAACTTCTGGCCGAATCGCTGAAGGTGCTGGCGGCACAGACGCGGCCGCTCGATCACCTCGTCGTGGTGGACAACGCGGACGAAGACGAGGTGCGTGCGCTCGTCGATGGGGTCGGGATGCCCACGACCTATCTCGGGTCGAAGCACAACCTGGGCGGTGCGGGCGGTTTCGCGCTCGGCATCCTGTACGCGCTGTCGCTGGGCGCCGACCGGGTGTGGCTCGCCGACGACGACGGTCGCCCCGACGGCGACGAGGTTTTGGCGACACTGCTCGACTGCGCGCAGCGCAACGGCCTGGCCGAGGTGTCCCCGGTGGTGTGCGATATCGCCGAGCCGGACCGGTTGGCGTTCCCGCTTCGGCGCGGTGTGGTGTGGCGGCGGTGGCGTCACGAACTCGGCGACGAGGACCTGCTGCCGGGTATTGCGTCGCTGTTCAACGGTGCTCTGTTCACGGCGGCGGCGATCGAGGCGGTCGGCGTGCCCGACCTGCGACTGTTCGTGCGCGGCGACGAGGTGGAGGTCCACCGTCGGCTCGTGCGCTCAGGTCTCCCGTTCGGGACGTGCTTGCAGACCGCGTATCTCCATCCCGACGGCGCCGACGAGTTCAAGCCGATCCTCGGCGGCCGGATGCACACCCAGTTCCCCGACAACGACGTCAAGCGGTACTTCACCTACCGCAACCGCGGATATCTGCTGTCGCAGCCCGGGCTGCGGCGTCTGCTGCCTCAGGAGTGGGTGCGGTTCGGCTGGTACTTCCTGGTCACCCGACGCGACCCGGCGGGTCTGCGCGAGTGGGTGCGGCTGCGCAAGCTCGGTCGCCAGGAGCATTTCGAGCGCCCCTGACGACCCGTCCGACAACCAGCTGCCACCGCCGCTGATTCTCAGTTCTTCACAGCGACGATGACGGCGTGGATGATCCACACCGGCAACCATGCGCCATACGTTGCTGCTGCTCGGCAATTCTCCGCTGCTGCTCCTCCAGTTCCCACTGCTGATGATGCATCCGCAGTCGTACCTGCGTGCAGGAGCCGGTTTCGTCGCGGTAGGTCGCGCGGATCCGCTGCACCCCAAGATTTCACACCAATCCGACCACGAACGTGCGCAGTCCGCTTTACGCTTTTCGCACCATTCCTCCCGGGAGCGAACATGACACCTCGAGACAGTGCACCGTCCACCCTCTGTGATGCCTTCCAGACCACCGCCTCGGCGTATCCCGACAGCATCGCGCTGCGCACACCGGACGACTCCGTCCGATACACCTGGCGTCAGTACGCCGACCGCGTCGAGAAACTCGCTGCCGGACTCGCCGGGCTCGGGGTCCGGCACGGCGACACCGTCGGACTGATGCTCACCAATCGGCCGGAGTTCCACCTCGTCGACACGGCAGCATTCCACCTGGGCGCGACACCTTTTTCGATCTACAACTCGCTTACGTCCGAACAGATCTCGTACGTCCTCGGCAATGCCGGAAACCGGGTCATGATCTGCGAGGAGCAGTTCGTTCCTGTACTGCAGCAGGCGCTCGGCGCCACGAAGGTCGAGCATCTGATCTGCATCGACGCACACCCCGAGGGCACGCTGTCGCTCGACGATCTGGATGCCGCCGCAGATGCAGAGTTCGACTTCGAGGCCGCACGGAAAGCCGTGCAGCCGTCCGACCTGCTCACCCTCATCTACACGTCCGGCACCACCGGACCGCCGAAGGGCGTCGAGCTCACCCATGCGAATCTTCTCGCCGAGCTGAAGGCGACCACGACGTTCCTGCCCACCGGCACCGACGACCGGATCGTGTCGTATCTGCCCGATGCGCACATCGCGAACCGGTGGGGCTCGCACTACTCGAGCATCTACGGCGGCATGCAGATCACCACGCTCGACGATCTCAAACAGGCAATCGCGGTGCTGCCGAGTGTCCGTCCGACACTGTTCGGTGCCGTGCCTCAGGTCTGGTACAAGCTCAAGGCTGCGATCGACAAGACCCTCGCCGAGGAATCCAGCCCGGTGAAGAAGAAGCTCGCATTGTGGGCGATCGACGTCGGTCGCACACGCGCGCGGCTGCAGTCCGACGGCAAGCCCGTCCCCAAGACACTCGAAATGCAGCATGGCCTCGCCGACAAGCTGGTGCTGTCGAAGATCCGTCAGAAGCTCGGACTCGACCAGGTTCGCGCCGCCGTCACCGGCGCCGCCGCGATCTCACCCGAAGTTCTCGAATTCGTTCTGGCACTGGGCATCCCATGCTCCGAGGTGTGGGGCATGTCAGAGACATCATGCGTGGTGACCATGAACCGTCCCGGCGCGATTCGCATCGGAACCGTCGGTCAAGCGGTCCCCGGCGTGGAGATCAAGACGGCCGACGACGGTGAACTTCTCGTCAGGGGCCCTCTGATCATGAAGGGATACCGCAACGATCCGGAGAAGACGGCCGACGCGATCGACTCCGACGGGTGGCTGCACACCGGCGACATCGCCGAGATCGACGCCGACGGCTACGTGCGACTCATCGACCGCAAGAAGGAACTGATCGTCAACGCCGCGGGAAAGAACATGTCGCCCGCCAACATCGAGGGTGTACTCCGCGCGGCGTGCCCGATGCTCGGCGGGGCCGTCGCCATCGGCAACGACCGGCCGTTCAACGTCGCGTTGCTCGCTCTCGACCCCGACGCCCTCACAGCCTTCGCCCAGGAGCACGGTCTGTCCGGTTCGCACGAGGAACTCGCCGAGAATCCCGTCGTGCTCGACGCGATCGAGAAGTCGGTGCAGGTGGCGAACTCGAAGTTGTCCCGGGTGGAGCAGATCAAGAAGTACACGGTGCTCCCGACCATCTGGGAACCGTCCGGCGACGAGCTGACACCCACGATGAAGCTCAAGCGCAAGCCGATCGACGCGAAGTACGCCGTGCAGATCACGGACCTCTACGGGTCCACCTCGTAGGTTCTCCGCACCGTCGACCCCTCTCGTACCGCACCGGTAGCCCGCCGGTGCGGTACGGTTACGAGCGGTGTGCCGGGAAGTCTGGTCGGCGAGTGTTTTCTGCTGTCGAACCGGAGGTCTCATGATTCCGTCGTGCCATCGCAACGATTCCTTTTCCGTATCCGGAGGCGTGTGATGCCCGGAATCTTCTCGTCACTTCCTTTGCTGTCACGCGGTTCCCGGGAAGAATCACGCCGTGTCTCGGACATTCTCCGCAAGGAAACAGTCGGCGGAGCCCTCTTGCTGCTTGCTGCACTCGCGGCGCTGATCTGGGCGAATTCCCCGTGGTCGGACTCGTATCACGCGCTACGCGACACCACGTTCGGCCCGGAGTCGTTACATCTGCATCTGTCGCTGGGAACGTGGGCGGCCGACGGATTGCTGGCAATCTTCTTCTTCATCGTCGGTGTCGAACTCAAACGCGAATTCGTCGAAGGCGACCTGCGCGATCTCCGGCGCGCAGCGATGCCCATCGTCGCCGCAGTCGGCGGGATGACGGCCCCGGCACTGATTTTTGTCGCAATCAACCTGCAGGGCGGCGCCGAGGCGCTGAACGGGTGGGCGGTACCGACCGCCACCGACATCGCGTTCGCGGTGGCTGTTCTCGCGGTGATCGGGTCGCATCTGCCGACGGCACTGCGGACCTTCCTGCTCACCCTGGCAGTCGTCGATGACCTGCTCGCGGTGACCGTGATCGCCGTGTTCTACACGGATGATCTGAACCTGCTGTATCTGGGCGCCGCGCTGCTTCCCCTGGCCGCATTCGGCTTCGCGTTGCAACGCGGTGTGACCGCATGGTGGGTATTGGTGCCCTTGGGCTTCATCACGTGGTGGCTCGTCCACCAGTCCGGGGTACACGCCACCATCGCCGGTGTATTGCTCGGCTTCCTCGTCCCCGTGGCTCGGCATGTGAACGGAAAGAAGATCGCCGTCGCCGAACATGTCGAACACCGGATCCGCCCCCTGTCCGCCGGCGTCGCGGTGCCGATCTTCGCGTTCTTCGCCGCCGGCGTCACGGTGGGAGGACTCTCCGGCCTCACGTCCACGCTCACCGACCCTGTTTCCGTGGGTGTGACGACGGGGCTCGTCGTCGGCAAGGTCGTCGGGATCTTCGGCACCACCTACTTGATGGCGAAATTCACGCGAGCCCGACTCGACGACGACGTGCGCTGGATCGACGTATTCGGTGTCTCGCTGCTCGGCGGTATCGGATTCACCGTTTCCCTGTTGATCGGTGATCTCGCGTTCGGTGCCGGATCGATCGAGGCAGACCATGCGAAGGTAGCTGTGCTCTTCGGATCGGTGCTCAGCGCTGTTCTCGCATCGATCGTCCTCACCATCCGTAACCGTGAGTACCGACGCGTCGCCGAACGCGATCAGATCGACGACGGCGACGGAACCCCCGACATCTATCAGGGACGATGAGCACCATGATCCGGCTCGACTTCGCCCCTTCATGCATCAGGAGGACACCGTGAACTGGACGGCACTGTGGGTTTTCCTCGGCGTGTGGGTGATCACCGGTCTGGCCACCGGATTGTGGATGGCCCGCAAGGGACACGATCCACGCTGGACGCTCATCGCGGTGATCCTCGGCCCCCTGTTCGTTCCCATCGCGTTCGAGCGTATCGAGCGGAATCCTCGGTCCGTGGCATCGGAGCCGGTCGCGACGTGGGGGTCGGGCAGCACGGAACCCGGCGGTCTGCGAGTGATGGTGGGATTCGACGGCTCGAAGGAGGCAGAGCAGGCACTGCGCACCGCGCGGCAACTGTTCGCCCCGGGCGGCGGAGCGCTCGAACTCGTCGCGGTGGTGTCGTACGACGACGGAGCCGACGGCGACTCGGAGGTACTCGGCAGGGCAAAGGAACGCCTGGAGGCCGCGGCCGCGGACACCGAAGAGATACCGGTCGGTTACGCCGTCATCGCCGGGCCCGCGGGGCAGAGTCTGAGCTGGTTCGCAACCGATCAGCATGCCGACGTGCTGGTGATCGGCAAACGCGGACGTGGCATGTCGAACCGGATGCTGGGAAGCGTGGCCGCGTATCTCACCGAGCACTGCCCGGTTCCGGTCCTCGTCGTCGACCCGACACAGCACGCGCCTGCCGGACAGAATCCGTCTGCGCCGGTGGCACTGCGTGTTTCCGCCGAGGATGTCGAAGGATCGGCTCGGTAGTCATTTCACGAATCACGTAGGCATCAAGGTTTATGGGTCCAACCTTCAGTAGATGGCGAGATCATGAAATGTTGGGGATCCGTGGCACAACTCCGACGTAGCCTCCGTGCTGCTACGCGCTCAGAGCGTCGGCGGACTCGTTGACCGCGCGGATGGCCTGCACGAGGCGCAGAGCCTGGTCGGGCGCAAATACCTGGTCCGGCCCCTGCGGCGCGTAGTCGGTGAACGGCGGCTCGTACAGCAGACCGGGGTCCATGGCGCCGTGCTTGGTCAGGTGCGCGACGTTCGGGTTGACGGCCATCGCCGCACGTGCGATCATCCCTCCACCGGCCTGAATACAGGTCGACCCCGGCAGGTGCGGGAACACCGAACCGGGGTCTGGGCACACGACAGAAGGAACCCTGTCATGCACCGTACGGTGGATTCTATCCACACGCCTTTCGGAGGCGTAAATCAGCAACGAGCCACGAGCGCATTCTTCGGCGCCGGCCGACACATCACCTGGCCACCAGGGTTCTCACCGGCGTCCTGACCTTCCAGCCCCTCGATCCTGCCACCACGGCAGTGCTGATCGAGGGGCTCGAGGTGTTTTCTTTGCCTCGACGTGTGCGCGGGCCGTTCCGGTAGCCGCGACACGTCGGGCATTCGTCGCTCATCTCCCACAGTCCGACGTCAGCGCATCGACGCTGCGTGCCAGGGTTTCATTCCCGGGCACGAAACCGACTGGGCGCCAGTATCCTTCGTCTCCGCAGCTGGCGGTGGAGCACCCGATCGCGCGGGTCGACACAACCGACCGGGTCCAGCACAAGCCACACGTCATCTCCGACGTGGGGCCAAAAGTGTTGGCCGAGAAGGTCTATCGGGGCATGGCGACCGGGCAGCGTTGGGGAAGGGGCCGAAGGCAAGCTCAGGGACCCGTAGGGTCTCCGTACGGTCAGGCGCAGCCGCCCGCAGGGCGCCCGCTCCTCGAGTGAGCTACCTCGACGGCACCGGCTCGGCGCCTACCGAAGCTCATCCACCGGACACCCAGCAGCAACTATCCGACACCTTCCGCAGCAGCATTCCGCTCGATCCACTCCAGCGCAGCGGCCGCGAACCACTTGTTGTGGTACTGCTCGTACGGTCCCTTACCTTTGGCCGAGAGATCGTCGGCCAGCTTCTTCACCGGAACGGTGCTTTCGGGGACCCGATCGAAACGAGCGGTCGCGGTGTCGTCGAGAAGGTCGACAACGATGACGACGGCGTCACCGTCACCGGAAGCGAGTGCGCTCGGCACGAACCGCCATCCTGGAAACTCCTCTGTGAGCGAGGCGATCGGTCGCCCCATCTCCTGCTCGAACGCCGATCGCGACACGTATATCGAGAGACGCCACGTCCGCGTATCGTCGGCCCATAGTGTGGGCCGCTCGAGGTGGAGAACCTCCATCGGGCCGATATTGAGCGTGAAGAGGCGGGCGCTTCCGTTGGTCGCGGGCAGACAACTCAACGTCCATCGGCTGACTTCCTCGGCCGCTGGATTCTCGAATGCCATCCCGAGATAGGCCGCAATCCAATCGAGTGACGCTTCGTACCAGTCCTCGTTCTGCTGCAGTCTCAGGAAGTTCGCTTCCGATGCTGACGGGTTCAGTGCCATTGATTTCCTTGCTATTCGAAGTAATCTTCGTCGCCAGCGACGACAGTGAAGGTACGGACACGAAGGAGACCAACAGAACTGTATAGACCACCCGCCCGACATCCACCGGACGGGAACCCACGACCGCTGTTATCGGTCCGGTTTGTCGTCGTCGATGCGCTCGACGTCGTCGGCGGTGACCGGGATCGATGGTGTCTCTTCGAGAGCGGGCGGCGTCGGCGGGGTCAGCTTCGACGCGTAGTCACGCTCGGCCGAATAGCTGAGGAAACCGAGGTGGGCCTCGTAGCGGTCGAGGACGTCGTTGATGACCTGCTGTTTGGTCAGGCCCATCAGGTCGTAGCCCTCCGAACCGGTCTGGGTGAACACCTCGAGCCGGTAGTAGACGTCGATCTGCCTGGCCATGCTGCGCCCGCCGAATGTGGGTACGGGCGCCTCGACCCCGGCCACCTGGTAGTGGAAATCGCGATGTTCGTCCATGTTGACGACGAGTGTGTGGGCGTCGATCCCGGTGTCCGCGTTCGGTGTGGTGGTGAGGTCGGCTTCGTATCCGAGTTTGCCGAACTCGTCGGCGACCTCATGCAGAGCCGGCTCGATCACGCGGGTCGAGAACTGGGCCACCGCCTTGTTCGACGGGTACGACCGCAGGCTGCCCAGTCGCTGCCGCCAGGTCTTCTCCGGTGTCTGTCCACCGTGCACGGCCATCGACCTGCGGCGCAACATGTGGCCTTCGCGTTCGGCCCGTTCCATTCTCAGCACCTTCGAGAAGGACGCCATGACGAGGTAGGCGATGATCGTCACCGGTAGGGCGAAGATCAGGGTCGCGTACTCCATCGTCGTCACGCCGCCTGCGATGAGCATGGCGATCGTGAGGATCGCAGTGACCAGGGCCCAGAAGATCCGCAGCCACTTCGCGCCGTCGACAGCAGGGTCGGGAATCGACGAGGAGAAGTTCGACATCACCATGGCACCGGAGTTGGCGCTGGTGAGGTAGAACAACAGACCGGACAGCGTGGCCAGACCGATCAGGAACGTCGCTCCCGGGAACATTTCCAGCAGGGCGTACCAGCCGTGTTCCGGACTCTCGACTGCGAGCTCCGCGAATTCGTCGTTGCCGCCGAGAACCTCGCTCATGGCGCTGTTGCCGAAGATCGACACGATGAAGAAGTCGCAGAGCACCGGCGCGGTAATGGCGGCAATGACGAATTCACGCAGGGTGCGGCCACGGGAGATCCGGGCAAGGAACAGTCCGACGAACGGTCCCCACGCGAGCCAGAATGCCCAGAAGAACAGGGTCCAGCTCGCCATCCACGCGGAGCCGTCGCTCTCGTAGGCGAATGTCTGGAGGGTCCGTTCGGGGAGGGTGAACACGAAGCGACCGATGTTCTCGACCATGGCGTTGAGCAGGAACGCGGTCTTGCCGGTAACGAGGATGTACAGCATCATCGCGCCCGCCGACCACAGGTTGAGCTCGGAGATCAGGCGGATGCCCTTGTCCACACCCGAGGTGCATGCGGCGACGGTCATGAGCACCGCGACCAGCACCAGCGCGATCTGCAGTGCAAGGCCTTCCGGTAGGCCGAACAGGGTCGCGAACCCCACGTTGAGCAGGACGACACCGATCCCCATCGAGGTCGCAACCCCGAAGACGGTACCGACGAGGGCGAAGATATCGATGACGTCGCCGGTCACTCCGCGGACCCGCTTGCCCAGCAGCGGGTACAGCGCGGCGCGGATGGACAACGGCATACCCCAGCGGTAGGCGAAGTAGCCCATGGCCATGCCGAGGAGCGAATACATGGCCCAGCCGGCGATGCCGTAGTGGAACATCGTCCAGACCACGGCGTCCTGAATCGCTTCCGTCGACTCCGGGGTGGCCGAGGGCGGGGTGATGAACTGGGTGATCGGGCCGGTGACCGAGTAGAAGAGCATGTCGATGCCCACGCCGGCGGCGAAGAGCATTGCGACCCAGGTGAACAGGTTGTACTGGGGGCGCGAGTGATCAGGCCCGAGCCTCACGCTGCCTTCCTTCGAGAACGCAACCCAGAGCACGAAGAGGATGACCAGCGTGACGGTGACGACGTAGAACCAGCCGAGGTTGGTGGCGATCCAGGTGACGACCGTATGCATGGCTGCTTCGGCCTGGTCGGGCATCGTCATGGCCCAGATCGAGAACGCCAGAACGACTGTGGCTGCGATGAGGAAGACCCGCCAGTTGACGCGGGGCTCCCTGTGCTCGGCGAGCTCGGTCGGCCCTTTGCTCAACTCCGTGCTGGAGATCGGGGGCCTGTCCTCGATGTCGGGTTCTCTGCGTCGTTCGGGTACTCCGAACTGACTGCGTTCGATTCGCGGCTGCGGTGGTTCTGCGTCGGTCAACTGGTACTCCTTGCCTGCAAAGCTCGCCTCCACCGCTGGTCGAAGTCTTACTATCCCCCGCTACGTGGGTGTGTGCAGTTGTTGTCGTGAATGTCGGATCGCTCAGGTGTGAGGCCCGAGCGGATGCGCGCGCAGCAGCTCCATGACGGCCCGCCACGACGCTTCCGCCCCGTCGCCTGCCTGACGAAACGTGTCGTCGAGGAGGCGCATCTGAGCGGCGGTCAGTTCGGCTTCGAGCGTCCGCCCGTCGTCGGTGATGGTGAGCCGGCGAACTCGCCGATCGGTTGCGTCGGGTGCGATGGTGATCAGCCCCTGCGACTCGAGGTCTTTGATGGGCCGGTGCAACGCCTGCTTGGTGATGCCGAGGACGTCGAGAAGTGCGCCGATGGACAGTCCTTCGTCGCGGCGGACGAAATGGAGGATGCGGTGGTGTGTCCGGCCGAGTCCGCGTTCGGCGAGTAGCCGATCGGGTAGCGCTGTGAAGGCGCGATATCCGAAGAAGAAGCCTTCGATGGCCTCTCGCAGCTCCATCTCACGATTTGGGTCAAACATATTGACCTTATTCTCACTCATGCCATACAGTACGTCAACATAGTTGACCTATATGACGGGAATCGCTCATGTTCTCCCAGCGCATCGCCACACTTCGACCGTCACCGATCCGCGAGATCCTCTCCGTCATCGACCGGCCCGGCATGGTGTCGTTCGCGGGCGGTCTCCCCGCGCCGGAAATGCTTCCGCCCCTGACCCTCTCGGCCGCACCTACCTCCCTGCAGTACGGGCCGAGCGAAGGCGATCCCGAACTGCGAGCCGTCGTGTCCGAGCAACTACGTGCGCTCGGCATCGACGCACCGACCGAGCGCGTGATGATCTTGTCCGGCAGTCAGCAGGGCATCGACCTCGTCGCGAAACTCTTCGTCGACCCCGGCACACCCGTCGCCGTCGAATCACCCACCTACCTCGCGGCACTGCAGGTGTTCCGCCTGTACGGCGCCGACTTCACCGACCTGAGCTGGAGCGCCGCGCCGGCGGCGCCACTCGCCTACGTCGTGCCGACCTTCGCCAACCCCACCGGACGCTGCGCGACGGACCACGAACGCGACACCCTCGCCCGCGCCTGCCTCGACACCGGTACGACGCTGTTCGAGGACGACCCGTACCGCGAACTCGCGTACGGACCGTGCGACCGCGCGCCCGTCACCGCACGCATGCGAGGCGGATCCTGGGTCTACCAGGGCTCGTTCTCCAAGACCTTCGCGCCGGGGCTGCGCCTCGGGTTCCTCGCGGCGTCCGAGGACCTGTTCTCTCGACTGGTGATGCTCAAGCAGGCCGTCGACCTGCACAGCTCCACCCTGTCGCAACAGCTCGTGCGCAGCGCCCTCACCGACCCGAGCTGGTCGAGCCGCCTCGACGGGCTTGCCTCGTTCTACCGAAAGCGTCGCGACGCCTTCGACGCCGCGTTACGCCGTCATCTCGGTGGGCTCGCCGAGTGGGAGACGCCCGCCGGGGGCTTGTTCTTCTGGCTCCACCTCACCCGCCCGGTCGACACCCGCGCGCTTCTCGCCACCGCAATCGACCGCGGTGTCGCGTTCATGCCGGGCGAGGAGTTCTTCCCCGACAACCCAGAGCTCGGCACCATGCGGCTGAACTTCAGCCACGCCGACGCCGAGGACGCCGAGCGCGGCCTCCGCGTACTGGCACAGCTGCTCAGAGAAACCGCCGACGCACCCGCACCACCCGTCACGTGCATAATGCAGCGGACGGTTCAGGGGGAACGGTCGAGATCCTGGGGGGATCCATGACGAATATCAGCACGCCCAGCACCGAGAAGTACGACGGCCTGAGCGACACGTGGCGCTTCCGGTTCGAATTCTTCGACAAGCACGGCCTGCCGGGGATGGTGAAGACCTCCCCCGACTACACGGCCGCCTTCCGGGCACTGTCGTTCGGGCAACGCATCAAGCTCAACTTCAACTGGATCGGTGCATTGTTCGGCGTCTTCTACCTGCTGTATCTGCGGCTGTGGAAGAAGGCGATCGTTCTCGTTGCACTCAGCATCTCCATCGGCATCATCAGCGTGCTACTCGACCTGCCGGGCAGTATCGACCGGATGGTCGCCTTCGGATTCGCGTTCTTCATCGCCTCACGCGTCAACACCTACCACTACCAGCGTCGGGCACTGGGCCATCACACCTGGGGCCTGTGAACCGTCTCCGCGACCACACCGAATCAGGCACGATTTCGCCGCGGGTAGGCTCGGGACCCGTGTCTGATGCCCTCACCGTCGATGACGAGCCGATCGAATCGTCCTCCCGCACGTTCAAGCGTGCATTCGAGGATCTCCGCGATGGTTTCTCGCATCGTGAGCTGTGGTTCCACCTCGGGTGGCAGGACATCAAGCAGCGGTACAAGCGCTCGGTGCTCGGCCCGTTCTGGATCACCATCGCGACGGGTGTGTCCGCGATCGCGATGGGCATCCTCTACGGCACGCTGTTCAACCTCGACGTCCCGACGTTCCTCCCGTACGTCGCGCTCGGGTTCATCATCTGGAACCTGATCAGCGGTTCCATCCTCGAGGGCGCGGACGTGTTCATGTCCAACGAGGGCCTGATCAAACAGCTGCCGACGCCGCTGAGTGTGCACGTGTACCGCCTGGTGTGGCGTCAGATGATCTTGTTCGCCCACAACATCGTCATCTACGTCGGCATCCTCATCGTGTTTCCGCAGCCGCTGAAATGGACCGCCATCGCGGCGATTCCGGCACTGGCGTTGATCGCGATCAACGCGGTGTGGGTGTCGCTGGTGTTCGGCATCCTCTCGACCCGCTACCGCGACATCTCCCCACTGCTCGGCAGTATCGTGCAGTTGCTGTTCTTCATGACGCCGATCATCTGGACCGAGCAGACCCTCGTCGGCACGGGCAACGAGGGCCGCGCCAAGATCGCCGAGATCAACCCGCTCTACCACTTCCTCGACATCGTCCGCACCCCGCTGCTCGGCGGCGACCAGCAGCTCTACCACTGGGTCATCGTCCTGGTGATCACGGTGCTCGGCTGGGGGCTCGCCCTGCTGGCGATGCGCAACTACCGCGCACGCGTCGCCTACTGGGTCTGAGTCGGCACAAGAGTCTGGGCCGGCTCCCACCGGATCAGCTGCAATCGGTGGATCGGTTCGCGGCCCGTGATCTCGAAGCCCGCCGCGTCCAGTTCGCGGTACGTGGCGGTGTCGGTGAACCGGTACGGCTCGAACCGCCACCACACGTTGTTCGGATGCCACAACCTCCACGCTGTATCGCGGTCGCGGTCGGCGATCACCCACAGCACCTCGCATCGCGTGGAGGCGCGTTCGGCCAGTTCGGTCGGCGATGCGTCACTCGACCACAGGTTGGTCCGCTCGACCGCGCTGAGCTCGAGCCCGACGTCGTCGAGACCGTCCACCGCATCCGGTCGCGCATCCATGACCGCTCGCGGTGACGTCGGCGCCCACGACACGTCCGGTTCGAACGCCACGCAGTCGCCGGCCTCCGACACCTCGATGAGCCGGTCTGCCGCAGCGCTGTAGTCCATCCCACCGGCTTTGCCGAATGGTTGACGCTGCGCAACATACGCCGGGGACACAGCCACAATCAGCGCGACGAACAGGACGACCATCGTCCACCAACGGGTCGCGATCCGGGCCAGTGCCCAGCCGACCAGCAGTGCCATCGCCGGCACCGTGAACGACAGGTACCGGTCGAGGTACATATTCCGCGACACCAGTGAACCCACCAGCAGCACCGCCATCGGCACAGTGAACCCCGGGACTGCCACCCAGAGCAGCATCCGATCCCCCGGCGTCACGCCTCTCCGCACCGCGACGACCGCCCCCACAGCAACGATCACCCCGCACAGCGCTGCCGCCCACGGCGCCTGCGGGAACCACTGGTCGACGAGGATCGTGCGTACCACCGTGACGTCGAGCGGCGGAATCCACGACACCTGATGCACCTGCGACGCCGCGAGGACCACGAACGGGCCCGCCGATGCGAGCCCCACCACTGCGGCGACGACGAACCGCACCCGGTCGCGCTTGTGCACCAGGACCGTCACCGCGTGCGCGAGGAGCACGGTCGCGGAGTACACGAACATCACCGTCGACACCGTCACCAGCAGTGCATACGGCACCCACCATCGCGCCCTGCCCGTCGTCGTCGCAGCCACCAGCAGCAGAGTGAGCACTGCGACGCCGGCGATCGCGAAGGCGTAGGAACGCGCTTCGGTCGCCGCCCACGTCACCCGCGGGGTGATCATGAACAGAATTCCCGCCGCGAGCGCGACTCGCCTCCCGGCAAGGATCTGCCCGGTCGCGGTGACGGCGGCCGCACCGCCGCCGAGCGCCACCGCACCCGGGATACGGGCCGTGAACTCACTGATGCCGACGAGAGAGAACCACCAGTGCAGGAGGAGGTTGTGCAACCCGTGCACGGCGTCTCGCAGTGTGTGCAGCTCGAACAGCGCCGCGACGGAACGATCGGCCGCAGAGATCGTGGCGGCCTCGTCCCACCAGAACGACGGCACCCACGAAAAGGCCGCACCTACGAGCACGGCTGCTCCCCCGATGATCAGGGGAAGCAGCCATGCTTTCATGAGAGACCGGCGGTGCCGTCTACTCGGCGGTGGCGTCCGATCATCGGTGCTGTCTACTCATCGATGCCATAGAGACGCGCCCAGTTCTCGCGGCTGGTCAGCTTGGGCATGGCGTCGTGCCACACCTTCTTCATCTGCGGGGCCTCCTTGCGCAGTCGCCAGCACACCTTCGCGGCGTGCTTCGCGAGTTCGACGGCGGTGTCCTTGTCGCGGCGGCGCACCCGCACCGCGTTCTGCGACGCGTCGGTGACCACGGCCGTGTCGAACAACGACACGTGCCACCAGTTCGCGAAGTGTGCCGGAACCGTCACCTGCCTGCGATCGACCTTGCCCCGGAACTGCTGCACCGCCCGCTTGACGAGGACGAGACTCTCGCGCTTCTTGTCGGGCTCGAACTCCCACACCTTCATCTGGGTGTGCGGATCCGATTCCTTGCCCACCTGCGACGCGGGGAGCGGCTTCGTCTCGGGGTAGCGGTCGCGCAACTCGCGCAGTTCGCGCAGCACCGTCTGACCGCCGTCGTAGAGGAAGTCCGGCCCGGCGAGGAAGTCCTCGGCGGCCTTGATGAAAGTGGCGGCCAGCCCGTACTGCATCGACACGATCAGCTCGCTGATCTTGCGGAACAGGTACTTCGAGATGTCGTTGCCGTCGAACCGCCCGTACAGCGCGGACACGACGAGACCGTTGCGGATACTGAAATATCGCGCCCAGTCGTCGTAGTCCTTGAGGTGGAAGTCGGCGTGCCACACACCCGCATTGGGCAGCGTGACCGTCGGATGCCCGGCGAAGCGGGCGCGAATCCCGTACTCGATGTCGTCCCACTGGAAGAACAGTGGAATCGGCAGACCGCACTCGGCGATGATCTCGGCGGGCAGCAGGCACGTCCACCAGCCGTTCCAGCCGGCGTCGAAGCGGGCATCCTGCTTCTTCTTGACGAGGTCGATGCCCATCTTCGCGCCCGGGGTGAGCTCGCCGGCGGTGATCTCGTCGAGCACCTCTCGCTCGGCACCGACGTGCAGCATCTGCGGGTTGCTCAGCGACAGCATCTGCGCGCCGACGATCGTGGGCTCCACCGTCATGTTCGCGAAGGCGTTGAGCCGCAGTACGGATTCCGGCTCGCACAGGATGTCGTCGTCCATGACGATCACGTTGGCGTGCGCCGAGTTGGGTGAGCCGGTGATCTCGTACATTCCGCGGGAGAATCCGCCCGCGCCACCCAGGTTCGGCTGCGTGAGGTAGATCAGCTTCTTGCCGAGCTTCTCCTCGACCTCGGCGAACGCGGGACGCGAACGCACCTGGTCGGTGCCCTGGTCGACGATGACCACCGCATCGATGTCGGCCATCGCATCGTCGTCGGAGGCGAGGGTGTCGACCGTGATGGTGCAGTCGTCGGCGCGGTTGAACGTGCAGATGACGACCGCGGCCGGTCGTAGGTGCTCGGGAGCGGCGACCGTCCAGCGGGCATCGGAGATGAGCAACGAGCCGTTGTCGGACTCCACGGAGAACCACATCGCGCCACCGTCGACGAACCGCTCGATGGGAAGCTCGAGATCGAGGTCGTCCGAACCCGATACCTTCTCGACGGTGACGACGCGCTCGCGACCGCGGGCATCGGATGCCCACACCGTGAAGGTCGCGCTGCCCGACGAGGCGTAGGTGAGCTGAAGATTCACCGTCTTCACGGCGGTCCAGCGCTGCCAGAAGCTCGCGGCGAACCTTCCGAAGTAGGTGTTGGTGTGAGCGGTCGCGCCCTCGGCGAGCTGAAGTCCGTGCCGGTCGGCGGCGGCGTCGCCCTTGGTGACCACGTACATCTTCTCGGGTACACGCGACGAGAGGGACCCGAACAGTCCGCGTTGGACGATCAGCCGGTCGCGGCGTGTGGGCTCGACGAGAGCATCCTCCAGCGCGTCGACATTGCTTCCGTCTGTTGTCGTGTCGCCGGCAGGTGCCTGCTCCATCGAGTAACTCCCCGATCTCGTCGATCCTGTTGGTCCGGATGCGACATTAGCAGCGAGAACACCGCGGCCCGCCCGTCACGTGAGAGTTGCGACCGATTGGTGACGATCACGAAATATGCGTTGTTTGCCCATTAGGAGGCCTGCGCTCAGGATTCGAGGGTGCGCTCGGTTCGACCGTAGGCGGCTTCGGTCGCGTCCTTGGAAGGCCGCCACCACGCCTCGTTCGCGCGGTACCAGGCGATGGTCGCGTGCAGGCCGGAGCGGAAATCCTGGTAGACCGGCTGCCAGCCGAGTTCGGTCTTCAACCGGGTCGCGTCGATCGCGTAGCGCAGGTCGTGACCCGGCCGGTCGGTGACGAAATCGAACTCGCCCGGGTCCTTGCCGCACAGCTCGAGAACGGTCTCGACGACCGTGCGGTTGTCCGTTTCGCCGTCGGCACCTATGAGATAGGTCTCGCCGATCACTCCCTTGTCGATGATCGTCCACACCGCGCGGTTGTGGTCGTCGACGTGGATCCAGTCGCGCACATTGGTGCCGCTGCCGTACAGCCTGGGCCGCACTCCGGTGAGCACGTTCGTGATCTGGCGGGGGATGAACTTCTCCACGTGCTGGTACGGGCCGTAGTTGTTCGAGCAGTTCGAGATCGTGGCGCGTACCCCGAACGAACGGACCCAGGCGCGGACGAGCAGGTCGGAGCCCGCTTTGGTCGACGAGTACGGGCTCGACGGGTTGTAGGCGGTGGACTCGGTGAACTTCGCCGGGTCGTCGAGCGGGAGGTCGCCGTACACCTCGTCGGTGGAGATGTGGTGGTATCGCACGTCGTACTTGCGGACAGCTTCGAGCAGCGCGAATGTGCCGATGAGGTTGGTGTGCACGAACGGCGACGGGTCGTGCAGGGAGTTGTCGTTGTGGGATTCGGCGGCGAAGTGCACCACGAGGTCGGTGTCGGCGACGAGCCCGTCGACGAGGTCTGCGTCGGCGACGTCGCCGCGGATGAAGGTGATCTTGTTCTTCACCGGGTCGAGGGAATCGATGTTGCCGGCGTAGGTGAGCTTGTCGAGGACGGTGACGGCCACGTCGGGGCGGTCGGCGACGGTCTGGTGGACGAAGTTCGCGCCGATGAATCCGGCACCCCCGGTGACGAGCATCTTCATGGCGCCAACCCTACCCATGGGACACTGACCGGCATGCGCGGAATCATCCTGGCCGGCGGGACCGGTTCGCGGCTGCACCCCATCACCTTGGGCATCAGCAAGCAACTGACTCCCGTCTACGACGGGC
Source organism: Rhodococcus sp. NPDC060086 (assembly GCF_042730275.1). Lineage (NCBI taxonomy): Bacteria > Bacillati > Actinomycetota > Actinomycetes > Mycobacteriales > Nocardiaceae > Rhodococcus > Rhodococcus sp. NPDC060086. Next base: position 106,483 of record NZ_JBHWWZ010000005.1, on the reverse strand, counting down.
CGATGATCTACTACCCCCTCTCGACGCTGATGCTCGCCGGAATCCGCGACATTCTCCTGATCACCACCCCGCACGACGCCGACCAGTTCCGGCATCTTCTCGGCGACGGATCGCAGTTCGGAATCGAGATCACCTACACCGTCCAGGAACAGCCCGACGGGCTCGCACAGGCATTCGTCCTGGGCGCCGACCACATCGGCACCGAACGTGTCGCGCTGGTGCTGGGCGACAACATCTTCTACGGCCCCCGGCTCGGTACGCAGCTCGAGCGATTCTCCGAGATCGACGGCGGAGCGGTGTTCGCCTACCGGGTTTCGGATCCGTCGGCCTACGGTGTGATCGAGTTCGATTCCGGCGGTCGCGCGCTGTCGCTGGAGGAGAAGCCCGTCGACCCGAAGTCCCACTACGCGGTGCCGGGCCTGTACTTCTACGACAACGATGTCGTTGAGATCGCTCGGTCGCTGAAGCCTTCCGCGCGTGGTGAATACGAGATCACCGACGTCAATCGCGCATACCTCGAGGCGGGCCGACTCCAGGTCGAGGTACTGCCTCGCGGGACCGCATGGCTCGATACCGGCACGTTCGATTCCCTGCTCGATGCGTCGAATTTCGTGCGCACCATCGAACAGCGGCAGGGTTTGAAGATCGGTGTGCCCGAGGAAGTTGCGTGGCGACGCGGGTTCATCACCGACGACGAGCTCGCTGCTCTGGCACATCCGCTGGTGAAGTCGGGTTACGGCACGTATCTGCTGGATCTTCTCGCGCAGGGAAAGGACCTCTGAACCAGATGGATTATCGCGAACTGAAGATCGCGGGCGCGTGGGAGATCACGCCGAAGCAGTTCGGTGACGACCGGGGCGTGTTCCTCGAATGGTTCAAGCAGGCCACGTTCGCCGAGGAGACGGGCCGGGAACTCGATCTCGCCCAGGCCAATTGCTCGGTGTCGGCGGCGGGAGTACTGCGCGGAATCCATTATGCGGACGTGCCGCCGGGGCAGGCGAAGTACGTGACGTGCGCGTCGGGGTCGGTGCTGGATGTCGTCGTCGATCTGCGGGTGGGGTCGCCGACGTTCGGGCAGTGGGATTCGGTGTTGCTCGACACTGTCGATCGTCGTGCGATCTTCCTGTCCGAAGGGTTGGGGCACGGGTTCCTGGCGTTGGAGGACCATTCGACGGTGATGTACCTGTGCTCGACGGGTTACGACCCGGCGCGTGAGCACGAGGTTCACCCGCTGGATCCGGCGATCGGGATCGAGTGGCCGACCGTCGGACACGGCGGTCGCCGGCTCGAGTACGAGTTGTCGGCGAAGGACCGTGTCGCACCGACGCTCGCCGAAGCGCGTGCTGCGGGGCGTCTCCCACATCTGTAACACCTTGGTGGGATTGTGCCCACTGAGCGGGCAAAAACCCACCAAAACTATGTACTGCAGGAACCGTTCGGTGCGCCACTGCGTCGAACAAGGTATGAGCCGCAAAGTAATCCACTCGATCATGTCTCGTCAGGACGGCGTCGTCACTCGCGTTCAGGCCCTCGAAAGCGGCATGAGTTCGTCTGCCGTAGCCCGACACGTCCAGTCCGGCGAGTGGTGCACGCTCGCTCCGGGTGTCTATATGCGCGCCGATAGGGAAGAAACTCCCTCGGTTCTGCTACGCGCAGCGGTGTACGGAGCCGGGTTCGACGCAGTCGCCTGGGGGCCGAGCGCTGCGTGGTGGCACGGTCTCCTCGACGAACCACCGACACGACACTATGTGACCGTCCCTCACCATCGGACGCGTCCTCGCCACCACAGTATCTGCATCCGCCGCCGTGATCTGCCGTGGAAAGACACTGTGGTGGTGCGAAACCTCCCCGTCACTGCCCTGGAATTGACCGTCCTCGAAGCCTCCGTCGAAATGCCCAACGGGTCCGTGCTCATGGACCGCGCACTACAACGGCATACGTCACTCCCCCGACTCGAGCGCGCCCATCGCAGAAACTCGCGGCGTCACGGCGCACGTGCGGCAGCGCGACTGCTGTGCTCTGCCGGCGACGGCGGGCACTCGGAAGCCGAACGGATCCTCCACCGCCTCCTGCGGGCTGCGGGCCTGATCGGGTGGCGCGCACACGTCCGGAGTTGCGGCTACGAGCTCGACGTGGCATTCGAGGCGGAACGTGTCGCTATCGAAATCGACGGCTGGGCCTGGCACCGCGACTCCAACCGCTTCCGGATGGACGCCGAGCGCCAGAACGTCCTCGTCAACGCGGGCTGGCACGTCTTACGCTTTACATGGCACGCACTGAACGACGATCCAGAGGGTGTGCTCAGGCAGATCGAACACGCTCTGATCCGCCGTGCCTGAGATCTTGGTGGGATTGTGCCCACTGAGCGGGCAAAAACCCACCGAAGTTCAGCGGATCCGGAAGATCACGACCCTTTGCACGACGAAGTTGATGACCGTCGCCACGCCCTGGGCTACGACGAAGGCGAACGGGGTGACCCACCACGCCTCGGCCAGCGACTCGTTGAGCACCCTGTTTATACCGACCTGAGCGGCGAAGGTCACCGCGTACAGGATCACGACAGCGACGAAGCGCACACGGCTCGGCTCGGCCTTGAAAGTCCAGCGCCGGTTGATGAGGTAGGCGGTGGTGGTGCCCGCGACGAAGGAGACGGCCTTCGCCGCGTCGCGCGTGACGCCCAGCGCCATGAGCAGCACGTACAGGCCGTAGTCGACGATCGCCGACAGTCCACCGGTGAGCACGAACCGCACCAACTGCGTCTTGAGGTCGAGCGCGTCGTCAGCGGTCGAGTCGGTCAGCGGCAACTCGGGAGCGAGCGGAGCGTGATGTTCCGGCAGCGGCTGCAGATGGTCGTGGGGTTCGGGCACGGAGTCGAGGGTAGCGCCCGTCCCGGCACAACCCGCACCGCCACAACATGGAGATTCTCACCAAAATACGACGAGTGACCTACGGCATCTTGCCGGGTAGTGAGCAAACGCGGGTAGCCTCTACCCCGATGTCTACGACAGCTGAAGAGCAGGCGAGCGAGCCTCTCACCACCCAGACACGCACCCTGACCGGATGGGGGCGCACCGCGCCGACCACCGCAGAGGTGCTCTCCACACCCGACGTCGAACTGATCGCGAAGGCCGTCGCGCAGGTCGCAGAGCAGAACGAGTCGAAGCCGACACATCTACGTCGCGGTGTCATCGCGCGCGGCCTCGGCCGTTCCTACGGCGACCCCGCACAGAACGCAGGTGGGCTCGTCGTCGACATGACGGCGCTGAACAAGATCCACAGCATCGACCGCGCCACCTGTCGCGTCGTGGTGGACGGCGGCGTCGATCTCGATCAGCTGATGCGCGCCGCGCTGCCGCTGGGCCTGTGGGTTCCCGTCCTGCCCGGCACACGCCAGGTCACGATCGGCGGTGCCATCGGGTCCGACATCCACGGCAAGAACCACCACAGCGCGGGCAGCTTCGGCAACCACGTGCGTTCGATCGACCTGCTCACCGCAGACGGTCAAGTCCGCACCTGCACGCCCACCGGGCGCAACGCCAAGCTGTTCTGGGCGACCGTCGGCGGTATGGGTCTGACCGGCATCATCCTGCGCGCGACCATCGAGATGACGCCCACCGAAACGGCGTACTTCATCGCCGACGGCGACGTCACCAGCGGCCTCGACGAAACCATCGCGTTCCACAGTGACGGCACCGAGAGCAACTACACGTACTCGTCGGCGTGGTTCGATGCGATCTCCGCCCCGCCGAAACTTGGCCGCGCCGCAATCTCCCGCGGCTCACTGGCAACGCTCGACCAGTTGCCCTCGAAGCTTCAGAAGAACCCGCTGAAGTTCGATGCACCACAGTTGCTGACGGTGCCGAACATGCTCCCCAACGGGCTCGCGAACAAGTACACCTTCGGGCCGATGACCGAGCTGTGGTATCGCAAGTCGGCGACGTACCGAGGAAAGACCCAGAATCTCACGCAGTTCTACCACCCGCTGGACATGCTCGGCGAGTGGAACCGCGCCTACGGTTCCAACGGCTTCCTCCAGTACCAGTTCGTGGTGCCACCCGAGGCCGTCGAGGAATTCAAGAAGATCATCATCGACATCCAGAAGTCGGGGCACTACTCGTTCCTCAACGTCTTCAAGCTGTTCGGTGAAGGCAACAAAGCACCCTTGAGTTTCCCGATTCCCGGCTGGAACATCTGCGTCGACTTCGCGATCAAGCCGGGGCTCAACGAGTTCGTGCGCGAACTCGACAAGCGCGTCCTCGAATTCGGCGGTCGCCTCTACACGGCGAAGGATTCGCGGACCGACGCGGAGACCTTCCATTCGATGTATCCGCGGATCGACGAGTGGCTCAAGGTGCGCCGCACGGTCGACCCCACCAACGTCTTCGCCTCCGATATGTCCAGAAGGTTGGAACTCCACTGATGATCAACGCCGTCGGTAACCCCCAGACCCTGCTGCTTCTCGGTGGCACCTCCGAGATCGGCCTGACGATCGTCGAGGAGTACCTGCGCAAGGCACCCGCCCGCGTCATCCTCGCGACGCTGCCCGGCGACCCGCTGCGCGACGCGTCCGTCGCCCAGGTGACCGCCGCGGGTGCGACGAAGGTCGACGTCGTCGACTTCGACGCGCTCGACACCGCAAGTCATCCGAAGGTCATCGACGAAGCCTGGCAGGGTGGCGATGTGGACGTCGCGATCGTCGCCTTCGGCCTCGACGGTGACTCCGAAGAACTGTGGCAGAACCAGGTCAAGGCAGTTCGGGTCGCGAACGTGAACTACACGGCGTCGGTGTCCGTCGGTGTGCTCATCGGCGAGAAGATGAAGGCGCAGGGATTCGGCCGGATCATCGCGATGTCGTCCGTCGCGGGTGAGCGCGTCAAGCGCGCCAACTTCATGTACGGCTCGTCCAAGGCCGGCCTCGACGGCTTCTACCTGGGTCTCGGTGAGGCGCTGCGTCCGTTCGGGCCGCGCGTGACCGTGGTCCGGCCCGGCCAGGTGCGCACCAAGTTCAGCGCGCACGTCGACGAAGCGCCGCTGACGGTGAACAAGGAAGATGTCGCCGCGCTCGCGGTTGCCGCGTCCGACAAGGGCAAGGAAATCGTGTGGGCACCGGGCCCGTTCCGGTTCGTGATGATCGTGCTGCGGCACATCCCGCGCGCCATCTTCCGCAAGCTTCCGATCTGACGGCACCGGCTTCACAACCGGAGCGCGCAGCTTCACTAGGCTCGGGTCCCGTGACAGTCGCCGCGAGTTCCACCGCCATCCCCGTCGCTCCGTTTCGGAAGATCGCGACGACCGCTGGTCGCATGGTTGCGGCCGTGGTCGTCGCGATCGTCGTTTCGGGGGTGGGGCTGTTCGCATTCGCGCGGGTTCAGTGGCCGGCCTTCAACTCGTCGAACGTCACGCAGGCCGTCACGACGGTCATGCAGTTCGTCGCACTGGCTGCGCTCGGATGTTCGATCTACCTGCTGCGTCGACGCAAGTGGGTGACGGGCGCGCGGGTGCTGTCGTGGGCGGCGCTGTCGGGTCTGGTCACGGCGACACTCGGTATGCCGTTGGCGGCGACCAAGCTGTATCTGCACGGAATCTCCGTGGACCAGGAGTTCCGCACCCAGTTCCTCACGCGACTGACCGACAGCGCCGCGCTGCGCGACATGAACTACGCCGACATGCCGCCGTTCTACCCGGCCGGATGGTTCTGGGTCGGTGGTCGTGTCGCGAACCTGCTGGGGATGGACGGCTGGGAGGCCTTCAAGCCGTACGCCATCGCTTCACTCGCGGTCGCGGCGGTCGTGGCGCTGGTGCTGTGGTCGGAACTCGTCCGATCGGACCTCGCGGTGCTGGTGGCGACGGCGTCGGCGGTGATCGTGCTGGCGTACGGGTCGCCGGAGCCGTACGGCGCGGTGATCGCACTGCTCATCGCGCCGGCGCTGGTGTTGGCCTGGGGCGCCCTCAACCCCGCGGGTAGCGGCACACGACAGGGGTGGGGAGCCGTCGTGGGTACCGGCCTGTTCCTGGGAGTCGCCGCGACGTTCTACACGCTGTACCTGGGCCTGGCCGCGTTCGCGGTGACGGTGATGGCGGTGGCCGCGGCGTTGCTCGCGAAGCGGGCCGGAGGGACGTGGCGCGATGCTGCGCCGGTGCTGGTGCGGTTCGTCACGATCGCGGCGATCGCGGCGATCGTCGCACTGATCGTGTGGGCACCGTTCCTGCTCGAGGTGCTCGGGGGTGGCTCGACCGCCGGATCAGGTTCCGCGACGCACTATCTGCCCGACACGGGAGCGAGCCTGCCGCTGCCGATGTTCCACCTGTCGCTGATCGGGTTGCTGTGCCTGCTGGCCAGTGTGTGGCTGATCGGGCGGGCAACGTCGTCGCGGCGCGCGCAAGCGCTCGGGCTCGGCGTCGTGTCGGTGTATCTGTGGTTCCTGGCATCTATGGCCTTCACCGCGATGGGCAACACGTTGCTCGCGTTCCGGCTCGAGGTGATCCTGCTGGTGTTGCTCGGTACAGCGGGTGCGTTCGCATTCGTCGACTTCTCGCGGTGGATCAGCCTCGCCTCCAGTGACAATCCGAATGTGCGGCGTGTGCTCGTCGCAGTGGGTGCACTCGGTGCGCTGGCATTCGCCCAGAGCATTCCGCAGGTCCTCGCAAACGAGATCACCGTCGCCTACACCGACACCGACGGCAACGGTGAGCGCGCCGACCAGCGCCCGCCGGGTGCTGCGTCGTACTACGCGGAGATCGACGAGACGTTGCGCTCGCAGCTCGGTGGTGAGCGCGACGACCACGTGGTCCTCACCGCCGACACCGCACTCCTCGCGTACTACCCCTATTTCGGTTTCCAGGCGTTGACGTCGCACTACGCGAATCCACTCGCGGACTTTGCGGGTCGTGCAGCGGCGATCGAGGAGTGGTCGGAGCTCGAATCCACCGACGACCTACTCGCCGCATGGGATTCGCTGCAGTGGCGAGCCCCCGACGCCGTCGTCTTCCGACAGGGCGCCGAGGGCTACACGCTTCGCTTGGCCGAGGATGTCTATCCGAACGACCCGAACGTTCGCCGATACACGGTCACCTTCCCCGAGAACCTGTTCGACGATCCGCGTTTCACGATCACAGAGGTGGGGCCGTTCGCGGTGGTCACGCGCGCCGAAGGGGCATGATGTTCCGAACTCCGTTGTCGCGCAGCCACAATCCTCCCCACACGAAGATCCCGGTGTAGATCGGGAACAGCGTGGTGCTGACGATCGGCTGCTCGGTCAGCAGGTTGGTCGCCACTGCTCCGCCGAGGTATCCGGTGAGCAGCACGGCGCCGAGGATCGCTGTCGTCGGCACGACGTAGAGCACTAGGCAGATGAGCAGCACGATGCCGAACACCCTGTTCAGGCTCGGATCGAAGCCGAGGTCGGCCATGGCTTCCTGCACCTGCGAGGTGTTCATGATGTGAATGACGGAGTCGAAGAGCAGGAACAGGACGACGAGGCCGCTCACGATCAGGCCGGCGATGTGCGCGCCCCGACCGGGCGTTTCGGCGTGGGTGCGAGTGTCGCGGTCGGTGGCGGAATGGGTGGTCATGATGATCTCCTGGATTCGATGCGCTGATGTCACCGATACCGACCCGGCGCCGCGCTGAAACTCATCGCCGCTGCGGTAAGGTCGCGGCGAGTCGTACGGGGGTGCGACAGGATCGGGGGGATTCGATGAGTGAAATTCTGTACGTGCCGACCAGGCGCCGCGACGGGTCGGGGCAGATTCGCCTGGAGATGCGTACTCTGCCCGACGGCCGGCTGGCGCTGCCCGCCTACACGTCACTGCAGGAACTGATTCGTTGCTGCGGACCGCGACAAGCATGGATGGGTGTCGACCGCACCGGACTTCAGGAAATCCACCGCGCCACCGGATACGACCTGGTCCTGCTCGACGCCGCACAGCCACCACCGCCACCACCACCTGCAGCCGAGGATGAATACGGTCGGTCTCGAAGCCGGCTGCAGAATCCGATCGGACGAGCAGGAACCCGGTGAGCATCGAAATCGGAGACCTCAACGCCGTCGCGCGCCGTCTGGCGACCGGAGCGATCGGGATCAACGACCTCGGATCCGACGCCGCCGATATACCCGATGCCGGTGCATCCACCGTCCTGCTCGTAGACACTCTCGGATCGATCGCATCCGCGTTGGACGTGGCGGTCCGGTCGCTGGCCAATTCAGCGGACATCACCCAGGACAGTCTGCGCGCCTACCAGGAAACCGATGATCACAACGCGCAGGAAGTCGCGAAGGCCGGTGAACAATGAGCCTCGACACCCATATCTTCGGCGACCCCGCCTCGTGCTACGCGTGCGCGGATTCGCTCGCCACCCTCGCAACCGGTGTGAACGATAAGCTGAAGTCGGCACGCGACGGCCGCGCAGAGTCCGAGTACGAGTTCAAAAGCACGGCAGGCGATGAGTTCCGGACAACGCTCGACCGCATCATCGCCGGAACCACCGAGGCCGCAGACCAGATCGACGTGGTTGCCGCTGCCCTGCGTGCATTCGCCGATGAGCTCGTCACCGCCCGAGCACGAATGTCGCAGGCCGAGACCGCAGCGTCGGAAGCAGGGATTCCCGTGGAGTTCGGTACCGGGATCGGCGATCCGATCGAGGTCGATCCGAACTCGTACGACGTTGCGCCCCAAATTTTTCGAGCAAAGCAGGTTGTGGCCTACGAAGCTGCGGCGGGCCTCGTCGCGGAAGGTCGAGGGATCGAGGTCGCAGCGCACAGCACGTTCGCGCAAGCACTGCGCGGGCCAACGACGATCCTGAAGGACGCGGAGTCCCAGTGGGGTTGGCTGGCCGCGTTCACAGTCACCGGATACGTCGGGACCGCATTTGCCGAGGTGGCAAAATGGGGCCCTGTCGCCGATAGTCGAGGGGCGAATCTGGCCCGGCTCCACGAACTCGCCGCGGAAGCAGCCCGGCTGGGCGACCCGTACCCGGAAGCCACCGCAGCCAGAGCTGTTCGGACCTTCCAAGGTGGAGCCGACGACGCAGCACGATTCGCTGCGGAGAACTCCCGGCTGCTCGCTGGGCTCGGTGACAACCGTGCAGTCCAGTTGCTCGGCCGCAACGTCGGCGACTATCTACCGGACGGATCGACGCTCTCCAAAGTCGGATCCAAGATACCTGTGGCCGGTCTCGTTTTGACCATCGGCCAAACCGGGTACGACGTGTACAACGCCGAGACCACCGGCGACGCAGTGAAGGCCGTTGCAAAGGACGTCGGCGGGTTTGTCGCGGGAACTGTTGCGACCGAATTGATCCTCGCCAGTGCTGCTGGCGGCCCAGTCACACTGCTCGCTGTCGGCGCCGGTGTTGGTGTCGCGTTCGGCGTCGGCGAAGTGATCGAACACTGGGATGACATCTCCGGTGCCGCCGGCTCAGCGACACGCTGGGTCGGAAACCTGTTCTGAGGAAAACGATGCACGCACCCGGCCTACCGCCAACTCCTGCCCCGGCCACCGGCGAACCTCGACCGCCACGCGCACCGCGTATCCATCGGGGAACCGAACACACACCGATGGACCGAGCCCCTCGAAACCGCCCAACACCACCGCCCGAACAGTTCGGGCCGATGCTCGAATGGAACCAGCCCACATTGCGCGACCAGTGCTTCGCCGCAGCGATGATGGCAAGCCTTTCCATCGCTCTTATTTCGGTACAAGCCGGATTCGAATGGGTCGGTTGGTGGTGGTATTGGGCGATCACGCTCGCCGGCGCCTGGGTCATGTTCCGCGCTACACAGAACCACTGGACCGCAGCGGGAGCCACCTGGGTGCAATGGCGCAGCAGCTGGGTCGACACCTACCACCTCACCCGCATCCGCTTCTCCGCCGACGGCACCAACCGCGTCCTACGACTGAAAGACGCCCACGGCAACGAAATCCACTCCTTCAAAATCAGCCAGATCCAAGGCAACCCCGACCTGTGGGACCTCGTCTACAACGGCATCCTCCACTCCATCGCATCAGGAAACTGCGACATCGATGCCAAAACCCGCCGCATCCTGAAAATCCCCTACGAACTCGGACCACGCCCGGTCAACGACAAACGCAGCAAAGGACGACGTCGCGGATGGTGAACGCCCTCGACCTACCGCCGATCCCCGACCCTGCCACCGGCGAATCTCGTCCGCCCCGCGCACCACGCATCCATCGGGGAACCGAACACACACCGACTGACCGTGAACCGCGGAACCTCCCCGAACCACCGCCCGACAACCTCGGACCAATGCTCGAATGGAGCCAACCGACCTTACGCACGCAATACGCCGTTGCCGCGTTGACCGCTGGAATACTCGCCACATTCGGAACAGTGAAGGCATGGGGTTTCGACTGGGTGCACGAATGGTGGGCATGGGGCCTGCTGATTATTTTCCCCTGGATGATGTTTCGTGCCACACAGAACACCTGGACCGCCGCCGGTGCCACCTGGGTGCAATGGCGCAGCAGCTGGGTCGACACCTACCACCTCACCCGCATCCGCTTCTCCGCCGACGGCACCAACCGCGTCCTACGACTGAAAGACGCCCACGGCAACGAAATCCACTCCTTCAAAATCAGCCAGATCCAAGGCAACCCCGACCTGTGGGACCTCGTCTACAACGGCATCCTCCACTCCATCGCCTCCGGAAACTGCGACATCGACGCCAAAACCCGCCGCATCCTGAAAATCCCCTACGAACTCGGACCACGCCCGGTCAACGACAAACGAAGCAAGGGACGACGCCGCGGATGGTGAACGCCCTCGACCTGTGGGGCCGGCCCACAACGTCATCCTCACTCGGTGGCTTCGGGGTTCAGCGAGGGATCGATATGGACAAATATGGCCACTTATTGGCACGTATGGAATTTTTCCCATACCTCTCCATGGATCTCCATAATTGCATGCGTTCTGCGGCAGAAGACCACATGCCGAACACGTCAGGCCTGGTAGTTCGGCCCCGCCAGTCCTACGACAACCGCGACGCCAGCAACTCCGCCAGGTGAGTGCCTCGGCGATCGGTGAGGTCACCGAGCTGGGTTCGGCACGAGTAGCCGTCGGCGAGCACCACGGTGTCTGCGGAGGCGGATTCGACGGCGGGGACGAGTTGATTGTTGGCGACCGCGACCGACACGTCGTAGTGGCCGCGCTCGACCCCGAAGTTGCCGGCGAGGCCGCAACAACCGCCGAGCCGGTTCACCTCCGCGCCCGCGCGTTTCAGGAGCGCAGCGTCGGCCTCCCACCCCATGATCGCGTGGTGGTGGCAGTGCGGCTGGGCGACGACGGTGGTACCGGCCAGCGATGGTGGTTCCCAGTCGCCGAGCAGTTCGGCGAGCGTGCGTGTGGACTCGGCCACGACTCTCGCCGGCTCGGATCCGAGCAGTTCGACGGTGTCGGAACGTAATACCGCCGTGCACGACGGCTCGATTCCGACAATCGGAGTCCCGGCTCGGAACAGTTCGGTGACGGTGCGGCCCAGAATTTTTCGCGCGTCGTCGAGCTGCCCAGTAGTGATCCAGGTCAGCGCGCAGCACTGTTGCTTCTCGGTCACGCGGATGCGATAGCCCGCGGCTTCGAGCACTTCCACTGCCGCCACACCGACCTCGGGTGTGAAATAGTCGGTGAAGGTGTCGACGAACAGCAGCACGGGTTCGCCTGTGCGGGAACGTTGTCCGGCGGTGTCGGCGAGCCATCGGCGGAAGGTGCGGGGCGCGAAGGCGGGCACGTTTCGGCGCTTGTCCATCCCTCCGAGCCGCAGTCCGACGGATGCTACACCGGGAAGTTTCGTGATCGCATTGGCGGCCTTCGGCATTCGGGAGGCGAGCGCCGCCCACTGTGGTAGCCGACCGAGGGTGTAGTGACTGATCGGGCGCCGCTTTCCGCGATAGGTCTGGTGCAGTACCTCCGACTTCCACGTCGCCATGTCGACACCGGTGGGGCAATCCGACGCGCAGCCCTTGCAGGACAGGCACAGGTCGAGGGTCTCGTGCACCTCCGGCGACGACCAACCGTCGGTGACCAGCGACCCGTTCAGCATTTCCTGCAGGGCACGGGCCCGGCCGCGGGTGGAGTCCTTCTCCTCGCGGGTGGCGAGATACGACGGGCACATCACCCCGCCGACGGCGGTGGTGTCGGCGCGACACTTCCCGACGCCGGTGCAGCGGTGCACGGCCTGGGTGAAGTTGCCGCCGTCCTCGCGGTATCGGAACGCGAGACCCGCGCGGAGTGCGGGCGCCGCGGTGACGCGCAGGTCGGCGTCGACGGGCCTGGGATCGACGAGGACGCCGGGGTTGAGGAGGTTCTCGGGATCGAACACCGACTTGACCGCCCCGAACAGGCGTAGCGCGTCGGCTGAGTACATCAGCGGTAGCAGTTCGCTGCGGGCCCGTCCGTCGCCGTGTTCCCCGGACATCGAACCACCGTAGGATGCCACCAATCGTCCTGCAGCGAAAAGGAATTCGCGGAAAAGTCCGGGCATCTCGAGTGGCACGTCGAGCCTGATGTGGATGCAGCCGTCGGCGAAGTGCCCGTACGGGTAGCCGGTGATGCCGTAGCTGTCGGTGAGCTGCTCGAAATCGCGCAGGTAGTCGCCCATGCGCTCCGGGGGGACCGCGGCGTCCTCCCACCCGGCGTGCGCAGGAAGCCCTCGCGGACTGCGCGCCGACAACCCCGACCCGTCTTCCCTGATTCGCCACAGCGCCGCGGCGCGTGCCTGATCGTCGATGTGCAGGGCGTCGATCGCTCCGGAGACGTCGACCATCGACACGGCGCGGTCGTGCACCTCGACGTAGTCGTCGCCGACGAGTTCGACGAACAGCCACGCCGCGCCCCGCGGCAGCGGCGGCACCGCGCCCGGCCCGCGGCGGGTGCGGACGATGTCGACGATGCGCGAATCGAGGCCCTCGCAGGCAGTCGGGCTGAAATGGAGCAGCGTGTGGGCGGCGTTTCCGGCGGCGACGATGTCGGGGTAGCCGAGGACCACCATGGTGCGCACCGGCGAATCGGCAACGAGCCGGATGGTCGCCTCGGTGAGCACGCCGAGGGTGCCTTCGCTACCGACGAACAGTTTGCGCACGTCGAAGCGGTTTTCGGGGAGTAGATGTTCGAGGCCGTATCCGGACACCTGCCGGCCGAAGCGGCCGAACTCGGTGCGGATCGTCGCGAGGTTCGCGGCGACGAGGTCGCGGAGCGGCTCGAGCATCGGATCACCGCCGGGTAGCGAGAGCGGATGCCCGGTTCCGGTGAGGACCTCGATGCCGACGACGTTGTCGGAGGTGCGGCCATAGCCGAGCGCACGCGCACCGCACGCGTTGTTGCCGATCATGCCGCCGATCGTGCAGCGGTTGTGGGTCGACGGGTCCGGTCCGAATCGAAGGCCGTGCGGTGCCGCGGCGCGCTGCACGGCGGCCTGCACCACGCCCGGTTGCACGCGGGCGGTGCGCTGCTCGGGATTGATCTCGAGCACGCGTCCCAGGTGCCGGGAGAAGTCGAGCACCACCCCGGTGCCGACGGCGTTGCCCGCAAGTGAGGTCCCCGCGCCGCGCGAGGTGAGCGGCACTCCTTCACTGCGGCACACGTCGAGGGTCGCGGCCACCTCGTCGATGCTTCGCGGCCGCACCACGACCTGCGGCGGCACCCGATACAGCGATGCGTCGGACGAGTACATCGCGCGGGTGGTGCTGTCGTCTCGGACATCGGAGATCCCCGATCGACGGAGGCGACTGCCGATCGCCGAGGAGATCTCCATGCTGACCGATGCTAACTGCGATGCGCCACTCTCCGGATCAGGTCGAGCAGAACGATTCACTACTCGCCTAGCATCGACCCCTGTGCCAGACGTTTCCCATTCGCCCGCTACGCCCGGTTCCTCCGTGACCGCGAGCGTCCGTACCGCGCGACTCATCGCTGTTGTCACAGGTCTGCTCGGGTTCGTCCTGGCTTTGACCATCCCGTTTCTCCCTGTGAAGCAGGAAGCCGCGACCGTCCAGTGGCCCCAGAGCGAGGGAACCCAAGGCAACAGCCTCGCCGACATCGAAGCGCCACTCATCACCTACACGCCGCTCACGTTGCGGGTGAGCGTGCCGTGTGCCGCGGCCGGTGCGCTCGGCGAGGACGGCGGCACGCTCGTGTCGACGGTGCCGCCCGGTGCGCCGGATGCGACCGGCAACGCACTCGTGATCCGGGTCGCCCCCGGTGAGGACGGCGCACCCGGCACCGTCGAGGCGGTACTGAGGAATTCCGTACTGGTCTCGGCCCCGCTCGACGAGCAGTGCACCGCCGTGACCGTGGCGTCCAACTCCGAGCGGACCGCGGCCGGAATCGTCGGCGCCGATCCTGCCGTCGACGTCACCATCGAGGGCGATGTCCGTCCCCAGATGGTAGGTGTCTTCTCCGATCTCGACGGCGCCGCGGCCACCGACACCGAGCGTTTATCGGTGCAGGCCGAACTGGACTCGCGGTTCACCTCCACTCCCACGGTGATCAAGCTGGTCGCGATGATCGTGTGCGCCCTGGCGACGCTGTCGTCGCTCGTCGCGCTGCACCGCATCGACGGCGTCGACCGCCGCCGGGCACGCAGGTTCCTGCCGTCGCACTGGTGGCGTTTCACGCTCACCGACGCCGTCGTTGTCGGGGTCCTGCTGCTGTGGCATGTGATCGGCGCGAACACCTCCGACGACGGCTACATCCTCAACATGGCCCGCGTGTCCACCGATGCGGGGTACATGGCGAACTACTTCCGGTGGTTCGGGGTGCCCGAGGCGCCGTTCGGCTGGTTCTACGACGTGCTGGTCGTGATGTCCGAGGTGTCGACGGCCAGCATGTGGATGCGCCTGCCCACGCTCGTCGCCGCGATCGTGTGCTGGATGGTCATCAGCCGCGAGGTGATTCCGCGTCTCGGTGTCGCCGTCCGGCACAGCACGATCGCATTGTGGACGGCGGGACTCGTGTTCCTCGCGTTCTGGCTGCCGTACAACAACGGTCTTCGTCCCGAACCGATCATCGCAGTCGGCGCGCTGCTCACATGGTGCTCGATCGAACGCGCCATCGCGACCGGCCGCATGTTGCCCGCGGCGATCGGCGTGCTCATCGCCGCGTTCTCACTCGCCGCAGGCCCCACCGGCCTGATCTGCGTGGCCGCGCTGCTCGCCGGGGCGCGCCCGGTCACGAAACTGCTCGTCGCACGACGGCCGCTCGTCGGGGTCCTCCCGCAGCTCGCCCCGGTCCTCGCGTCGGGCACCGTCGTCATGATCGCCGTGTTCGCCGATCAGACGCTCGCGTCGGTGCTCGAGGCCACTCGGGTGCGGTCCGCGGTCGGACCGAACGTGCCGTGGTTCGACGAGCGTCTGCGCTGGGACGCACTGCTCACCGTGGCACCGGACGGGTCGCTGGCCCGCCGGTTCGGGGTGCTCGTCATGCTGCTGTGCCTCGTGGTGTGCGTGATGCTGATCCTCCGCAAGGGCCGCATCCCCGGTACCGCGATCGGGCCGTCGCGGCGCATCCTCGGCATCGTCTTCGCCTCCATGCTGCTGATGATGCTCACCCCCACGAAGTGGACCCACCACTTCGGTGTGTACGCGGGCCTCGCAGCGGCGGTCGCGGCACTCGCGGCAGTCGGGGTGGGGGCCGCCGGGATCCGGTCGGCCCGCAACCGTGCCCTGTTCACCGCGGGTGTGCTGTTCGTCCTCACGATGTCGTTCACCGGGTCCAACGGCTGGTGGTACGTGTCCAGCTACGGCGTCCCCTGGTGGGACAAGCCACCGTCCATCTCCGGATACGCGTTCTCGACGGCACTGCTCGTCCTCACGGCTCTTGCGCTGGCGGTGGCGGCATGGTTCCACCTCCGCGAACCGTTCGCGAAGCAGAAGCCCGTGCGGAGCGGCAGGGCTCGCGCGCTCGCTTCTGCTCCGCTGACCGTCGTCGCAGCGGGGGTCGTCGTGTTCGAAGTGCTCTCCCTCGTCAAGGGCGCCGTGTCGCAGTACCCTGCCTACTCCATCGCGCGATCGAACATCGCCGCGTTCACCGGCGACGGGTGCGGTCTCGCCGACCACGTCCTCGTCGAGACCGACCCGAACGCCACCATGCTCGCTCCGCTGAGCGGTTCGGTCGCCGACGCTCTCGGCGCCGGCCGCGCGCAAGGATTCACACCCGACGGTGTCGCGCTGGACCTCACCGCCGACGCGGAGATCTCCACCTCCGGTGGCGCGAATTCCGTCGAGGCCGACGAAGGCGGCACCACCACCTCGACGACGGCAGGTACCGGCGGCGGACGCCGCGGCGACGCCGGGATCAACGACAGCACCGTGCGGCTCCCGTTCGGTCTCGACCCCGCGCGCACCCCGGTGCTCGGCAGTTACCGGGGCGGCGTTCAGCACGCCGCAGAGCTCGAATCCGGGTGGTATGCGCTGCCCGAACGCACCGAGGACACACCACTGCTCGTCGTCACCGCTGCTGGTCGCGTGCAGTACGTCGACCCCGACGGAGTCATCACCCCCGGCCAGGAGGTACTCCTCGAGTTCGGCGTCACCGCAGGTGAGAGTGTCGAGGAGATCGGGCGGGTCGCGCCGATCGACATCGGACCGTCTCCGTCGTGGCGCAATCTGCGGGTGCCGAGCGACGCGATTCCCTCGGAGGCCGACGCCGTGCGGCTCGTCGTCGACGACGGCAACCTGTCGCCGGACCAGTGGGTCGCGGTGACGCCTCCGCGGATGCCGCAGCTCGACACCCTGCAGGACGTCGTCGGCTCCGATGCCCCCGGTCTGATCGACTGGTCGGTCGGGCTCGCGTTCCCGTGCCAGCGCCCGTTCGGGCACCGCTACGGGGTCGCGGAAGTTCCGGAGTACCGGATCCTCCCCGACCGGGTGGGGGCCGATGCGACCAACGGGTGGCAGGACTCCATCGGCGGCGGACCCCTCGGGTGGATCCCGCTGTTGCTCACCGCCGAGACCGTGCCCACCTACCTGGATCACGACTGGGGTCGCGACTGGGGGTCGCTCGAACGGTATCGCCGGATCGACCCGGACGCGCAGACCGCGACCGTCCGCGTCGAGGAGATCACCCGCTCCGGGCTGTGGAGTCCGGGATCGATCCGTGATGGAGTACCCGATCTGCTCGAGTGAGGGTGAGTGTTCCCGCTGCTCGCCGCCCGATACCATCGACTCCCGTGCCCGACGATGCGAGAATCGACTCCTCCCCGACCGTGACCGCCACCCGGCCGGTCGGCGAGGATCTACGAACGCAGTACCGAACCGCGCGGCTCATCGCAGTCGTCACCGGCATCATCGGGATGCTGCTCGCGCTCGCGACACCGTTCCTGCCCGTGAAGGTCACCGAGGCCACCGTGTCGTGGCCGCAGAACGGCTCGATGACGGACGTCGAGGCACCGCTCATGTCGCAGGTGCCGCTGCAGCTGAGCGCGACCGTGCCGTGCGCCGCGATCGCGCAGATGCCCGACAGCGGCGGGATGCTCCTCGCGACCGCGCCCGCAGGCGGACAGGACGCCGCGCTCAACGCGATGTTCGTCCGGGTCGGGGCGGAGAACGTCGACGTTCTCGATCGCAACGTCGTGGTCGCGAGCGCCCCGCGCACCGAGGTCGCATCCGGCGCCTGCACCGAGATCCGCATCTTCTCCGACATCGAACGCACCACCGCGGAGTTCGTCGGCCTCACCGACGACAACGGCAATCCACGTGCCGGTGAGCTGACCGGCGACCTGCGGCCCCTCGTCGTCGGTGTGTTCAGCGACCTGAGCACCGACGTCCCCGGCCTCGACGTGCTCATCGATGTGGACTCGCGGTTCTCGTCGTCGCCGACGCTCGTGAAGTCCCTCGCGATGATCCTCGCGGTGCTGTCGACGGCATTGGCGCTGGGCGCGCTCGCGAAACTCGACGGCACCGACGGCCGTGGGCACCGACGGTTCTTCCCGTCGCACTGGTGGAAGTTCCGCGGTATCGACTTCGTGGTGGTCGGCACGCTGATCGGGTGGCACTTCTTCGGTGCCAACACCTCCGACGACGGCTATCTGCTCACCATGGCCAGGGTGTCCGATCACGCCGGGTACATGGCCAACTACTTCCGCTGGTTCGGTGTCCCCGAGGCGCCGTTCGGCTGGTACTACGACGTGCTGGCTGCGTTCGCGAAGATTTCGACGGCAAGCCCCTGGATGCGCCTGCCCGCGTTGATCGCCGGGATCCTGTGCTGGATGGTGATCAGCCGCGAGGTCGTACCGCGTCTCGGACGGGCGGTGCGGCACAACCAGATCGCGCTGTGGACCGGCGGACTCGTGTTCCTCGCGTTCTGGCTGCCCTACAACAACGGCCTGCGTCCCGAACCGATCGTGGCCCTCGGCGCACTGCTCACGTGGTGCTCCATCGAACGTTCCATCGCCACCGGACGATTGCTCCCCGCCGCCATGGCCGTGTTCATCGGCGCATTCACACTCGCGGCCGCCCCGACCGGCCTGATGTGTATCGCCGCGTTGATCGCCGGTATCCGGCCGATGACGCGCATCATCGTCCGCAAGCACCGCGAGGTCGGCACCGCGGCGCTGCTCGCCCCGATCGGGGCCGCCGGCCTGCTGGTCCTCGTCGTGGTGTTCTCCGACCAGACGCTCTCCGCGGTGCTCGAAGCCACCCGCGTGCGCACCATCATCGGTCCCAACGAGGAGTGGTGGAACGACTTCCTCCGCTACTACTACCTCATGGTGCAGACCGTCGACGGGTCGCTGCCGCGCCGCTTCGCGTTCCTCGTCATGATCCTGTGCCTGTTCACGACGCTGCTCGTGCTGCTGCGCCGTCGCCGCATCCCCGGTATCGCGGTGAGCCCGTCGTGGCGCCTGATCGGCATCGTGTTCGGAACGATCTTCTTCATGATGTTCAACCCCACGAAGTGGACCCACCAC
Organism: Rhodococcus sp. NPDC060086; assembly: GCF_042730275.1. NCBI lineage: Bacteria > Bacillati > Actinomycetota > Actinomycetes > Mycobacteriales > Nocardiaceae > Rhodococcus > Rhodococcus sp. NPDC060086. The sequence goes on along the minus strand of NZ_JBHWWZ010000005.1, from coordinate 87,566 downwards.
TTCGGGGCGTACGCGGGCATCGCCGGATCCCTTGCCGCGTTGACCGCCGTGGTCGTGTCGGCGCAGGCGCTGCGGTCGCGGCGTAACCGCACGATCTTCCTCGCCGGACTGCTGTTCGTCCTCGCCGTCTCGTTCGCGGGTATCAACGGCTGGTGGTACGTGTCGAGCTACGGTGTGCCGTGGTTCGACAAGACCGTGTCGCTCTCGGGTTACCAGTCGAGCAGCCTGTTGCTGATTCTGTTCGCTCTCGCCCTCGCTCTCGTCGCCTGGCAGTACCTGCGCGAAGGGTATGCGCCGCCCCCGGAGAAGCCCACGTCGGAGAAGGGGCGTCGGATCCGTGCGTTCGCGGCGGCACCGTTGACCGTCGTCGCGGCAGCGATGGTGTTGTTCGAGGTGCTGTCGCTCGTCAAGGGCGCCGTGTCGCAGTACCCGGCGTACTCGCTGGCGCGCTCGAACATCGACGCCCTGACGGGTTCATCGTGCGGCCTCGCCAACGACGTGCTCGTCGAGAGCGATCCGAATTCCGGGCGCCTCGAACCGATCATCGACGCCGCTAATCCGCCGGCCGATGGTGATGCCCTCGCCGGAGGCGAACCCGTCGGGTTCTCCCCCAACGGCGTCCCGCGCGATCTGACGGCCGACTACGTCGAAGTCAAACCCGGGCAGGGCAATACCGACACCCAGAGCATCGGCCCCACCTTCGAGACCGGCGCGGGCGGTGGCACCACCGGCGGTTCGGGTGCCGAAACGATCAACGGCAGCACCGTGAAGCTGCCGTTCGGCCTCGATCCGGCCGTGACACCGATCCTCGGCAGCTACCAGGACGGCATCCAGGAACCCGCGCGGCTCACCTCGAGCTGGTACCGGCTGCCCGAACGCAGCGACAATACTCCGCTGATCGTCATCTCCGCGGCCGGTCGCATCTGGTCGTACGACGACACCGGCGCACTGACCTACGGACAGTCACTCCTGCTCGAGTACGGCACCAGCAATCCCGACGGGACCTTCGAAGCGAAGGGCAGCTACCTGCCCCGCGACATCGGTCCCGCGCCGTCGTGGCGCAACCTGCGCATCCCGGTCGCGGACCTCCCCGAGGACACCGACGTCGTCCGCATCGTCGCGAACGATCCCAACCTCACCGGCGACCAGTGGCTCGCGTTCACCCCGCCCCGCATGCCCGAACTCGACACGCTCGACTCGGTGATCGGCTCCGAACAGCCGGTGCTGCTGGACTGGGCAGTGGGCCTGCAGTTCCCGTGTCAGCGGCCGTTCGACCACCGCTACGGGGTCGCGGAGATGCCGAACTACCGCATCCTGCCCGATCGCCCGCTGGCCGTGTCGTCCACCGATACCTGGCAGGCCGCCGAATTCGGTGGACCGCTCGGCTTCACCGAGGTCCTCGCGCGTGCCGAAGCGATTCCGACGTATCTCGACGGGGACTGGGCCCGCGACTGGGGGTCGCTCGAACGCTATGTGCGTTACTACCCGAACGCCGAGCCCGCCGATGTCGCGACCGAGCAGGTCACCCGGTCGGGCCTGTGGAACCCGGGCACGCTGCGGGTCTACGAGCGGTAGGGCGCACAGAATTCGGTTCCGACTCTCTAGAATGGCAAGGGTGACCACCGAAGACATCGCCGGCACCAACTCTATGTCGGCCCGCGCCACCGAAGCAGTACAGCGCAGCCTCACACCACGACAGGAGGCGGCGAGCCGCGACGTCGACCGCCTGATCAAGGCAGGCCGCGAACTGCTGACCGCAGGCTCCCCCGCGCGCGTCGCCGACATCGTGGCGGCCGCCGGGCTGTCGAACGACGCATTCTACCGGTATTTCCGCAGCAAGGGCGACTTCGTCGATGCCGTGGTAGAAGAGGGCGGACACCGCCTGGTCAGTCATCTGCGCAGGAAGATCGATGCCGCCGAGACGCCGGAAGCGGCGCTCCGCGCGGGCGCGACCGTGATCCTGAAGCAGGGCGTCGACCCCGAGATCGCCGCCGCGACACGCAACGTCGTCGGCGGAGGTGGACGCAGCCACGCTCCGAAGGTGCGGGAGGAACTCGAGCTCACCCTCGCCCGCATTCTCGCGGGGCCGATCACCGATCTAGGGTCCACCGACCCGGAGCGTGATTCGATCACGACGGCGATCCTGCTGCTGGCCTCGATGGAACACCTGCTGTGGAAGGACACCGAGGGGTTCGACGCTGAGAAGGAGGTCGAGCACATCCTCGGCTACATCCGGGGCGCTCTCCACACCGCCTGACCTCCTACATTTCGCGGGGCACCCGCTGCGCCCACCCCCTCTCCACTGATGCGCGACACCGGTCGGGCTCATCGCCCGCATGGACGAACAACGCAGTGAGCATAGGTACACAATGCTCGAGGGTGCTGTGCGGTAGCGGCCCGTTCGCCACGAGCGACACGAGTCCGTGGTCGATGGCCCAGCTCTGGATCGCCAGTTCGAGCGGGTCGACGTCGGCGCGGAAGCGTCCCTCGTCCTGCGCCCGCCGCACAGCCTGGACCAGGTACTCCAGGGTGGCGTCTGCCGCCTCGAGGTCTTCCAGGTCGACGCTCGCGTCGAACATGACCCGGTACAGGTCAGGGTGGTCGAGGGCGTTATCGACGTAGGACGCGGACAACGCCGCAAGGTCTCTTACCGCATCACTCGATGTCTCCACCGTGTGGAATCCGGACCCGAGACGCGTGAACCCTTCCTGCCGCAGAGCTTTCCACAAGCCGTCCATGCCACCGAAGTAGGTATAGACGGCCATCGTCGACACTCCTGTGCCTGCCACCAGCGAGCGCAGGGTGAGGGGCTCGCGGGCCCGCAGCATCTGCGCTGCGCGCTCGACGAGGAGGGTACGCACCGCCGGATCCTTCGTCCTCGCCATGCACCCACTTTACATAGCATTGCACTGTTATAGTTTGAAGGTCCGCTCGGACCCCGACCACCCCAGGAGAACTCATGGCCGTCACCCTCGTGAATCCCGCAGGACTACCGCAGGTCGACATGTACCGGCAGGTGTCGATCGCCACCGGAACGAAATTGGTCTTCATCGCCGGCCAGGTGGCGCGCGACGCTGCTGGCAACCGAATCGGCGAAGGAGACCTCGCCGCGCAGACCGCGCAGTGCTATCTCAACATCACGACCGCACTGAAGGAAGTCGGCGCCACCTGGAACGACGTCGCCAAGATAACCGCATACATCGTCGACTGGACCCCGGAGAAGATGGGCCCGATCGGTGAGGGCATCGGCCGCGCGACCGCCCAACTCGGTATCGACGCCTCATTGGCACCACTCACCGGCATCGGAGTCTCGGCGCTGGCCGAGCCCGATCTCCTGGTCGAGGTCGAAGCCACCGTCGTCCTCGACTGATTCGGAACCGACTGAATCAGAAACGCGAAAGTCCCACCGGCACAGCCGTGTCGACGGGCCGGTGGGACTTCTCGGTCGAACTCTCAGAGCGGAAGCAGGTGGTGCTTGCGCGGGTTCTTGAACACCTTCTTGTCGCGGAGAAGCGTCAGCGCCTTCCGGATTTCGAGGCGCGTGGTCTTCGGCTCGATCACCGCATCGATGTAGCCGCGCTCGGCCGCGATATACGGCGTCGCGACATGCTCGTTGTAGAAATTGATGAGCTGCTGACGCACCACCGGAGCGTTGTCACCGGCTTCGGCGATCTGCTTGCGGCCGATCACCGCGACCGCGGACTCCGCACCCATCACCGCGATACGCGCCGTCGGCCACGCGAAGTTGATGTCGGCGCCGAGCTGCTTCGAACCCATCACCGCATAGCCACCGCCGTACGACTTACGTACCACCACCGTGACTTTCGGAACCGATGCTTCGACGTAGGAGAACAGGAACCGGCCGCCACGCTTGATGACGCCGATCTTCTCCTGCTCCACACCGGGCAGGAAGCCCGGGGTGTCGACGACGAAGACGAGCGGAATGTCGTAGGCATCGCACACACGCACGAAATGCGCGGCCTTGTCGGCAGCGGCAGCGTCGAGCGCACCCGACAGATACAGCGGCTGGTTCGCCACCACACCGACGGGGCGTCCGTCGACGCGCGAATAACCGGTGATGATGTTCGGTGCCGTCTGTGAACGCACCTCGAAGAAATCGCCGTCGTCGAAGATCTTGAGCAGGACGTCGTGCATGTCGTAACCGGAGTTGTCGGCGTCGGGCATGAACGAGTCGAGTTCGATGTCGTCGGGCGTGATCTCGGGCTCGAGGCCCGGGTTGATCACGGGAGGCTTCTCCTGCGCATTCGACGGCATGTAGCTCAGGTACTGACGCACCCAGTCGAAGGCCGCCTTCTCGTCGGAAGCGACGTGGTGCACGTTGCCGTATTCGGCCTGCTTACGCGCGCTGCCGAGCTCCTCGAGACTGACGTCCTCGCCCGTGACCGCCTTGATGACGTCCGGACCGGTGACGAACATGTACGCCTCTTCGGTGGCGACGACGACGTCGGTGTTGATCGGCGCGTACACCGCACCACCGGCGCACTTGCCGACGATGACCGAGATCTGCGGGACCAGCCCGGACAGCGGCTCGGTCCGCTTGCCGATCTCGCCGTACCAGGCGAGCGAAGTCACCGCATCCTGGACGCGGGCTCCGCCGGAGTCGTTGATACCGACGACCGGGCAGCCGATCTTCAAGGCATGTTCCAGAACGGCAGACACCTTGCGGCCGAACATCTCACCGACACTGCCGCCCAGGACGGTCTGATCGTGCGAGAACACCGCGACGGGCCGGCCGTCGACCAGTCCGTGCCCGACGACGACCGCGTCGCCGTAGAAAGCGTTCGGGTTCCCGGGCGTCCGCATCAGGGCGCCGATCTCGACGAAGGTGCCCTTGTCGAGAAGCATGTCGATGCGCTCCCGAGCGCTGGGAATGCCCTTCTGGGCGCGTTTGGCGATCGCGACTTCCCCTGCGGGTTCGTTCGCGATCTTCAGTTTTGCGCGCAGCTCGGCCAGCTTCTCTGCCGTGGTGGTCACTACTTGCTCAGCTCCTCGAGGCTTCGATGTCGGCCAGCTTGCGGGTCAGGTCGGCCCCCACCTTTGAGATGTACGGCTCGTCGACGATCTGGATGTGATCGCCACCGACGTGGACGATCTCCAGATTCGCGACCACATCGCCCCACCCGCCGTCGGGCTGCCGGGTAGCGTACGCCGGCTCCAGGTCGATTGCGTCGTCCTGATACTTGTCGGCCATGTACAGCACCACATCGCCGTCGTACCGTTCGAGCTTCGCGGTCTGGATCGCCCGGTTGTCGAGCCACGACGTGCGCTGATGCTCGATGATGCCGCCGGGGATCTCTGCGCCGCTCATCTCGAGCAAGCTCAGGAGGATCTTGATCTGCTCTTCGTCGCTGCCTGCCTCTGCGAGCAGGTCGTACGGGAGCGGCGCCTCGATACCGTAGGTCTTCTTCGCGAAGGCCGAGTACCGCTGCCAGCGCTTGCGGATCTCCTCGGGAGTGTCCTCGACCTGCTCACCGGGCATGACCGTGTCGAGAAGACCGATGACCCGCACGTCCTTACCCTCGGCCCGCAGCAGACGACCGACCGCGTAGGCCAGCACCCCACCGAGCGACCAGCCGTACAGCACATACGGACCGTCGCCCTGGATCTCCTTGATCAGCGGCAGATAGACCTTGGCACGTTCGTCGATCGGGCCCTCGGTGCGCTCGAAGCCGTACATCGGAGTGTCGGCAGGCAGGCGGCGCAGCAGCGGCTCGTACGCGACGGTCGAGCCACCCGCGGGATGGAACACGAACACCGGCACCGCCGACGACCCCTCGGGACGGGACCGCAGCGCCCGAACTATTCCGTCGATCTTGTCGGATGACTCGAGATACTGCCGGACGGTCTCCGCGAGCTGTTCGATCGTGGATGCGCCGCGCACGTCGTCGACGGTGATCTCCCCGCCGGACCGCTCGGTGAGCCGTGCCGCAAGACGCTCGGCCGCGGCGGCGTCGAGGGTCGGCAGCGTGTTGAAGATGCCCTTGGCGGATCTACCGGTGATCACGGCCCACGACGCGAAAGTCAGGCGTTCAGCGGCGTCGCGCGGCGGAACATCCGGACCGGACGATTCTGTGCCGGATTCACTCAGGCCGGATTCACTCAGGCCGGATTCTTCCGGAGCAGCAGCCTGCGCTTCCGCAGCCGCCGCAAGGACCTGCTCGGCCTCGCCGACCACCGTGGTGTCCTCGACCGGCGACAGCGACGCTTCCGTCCCAGCGCGCTCGGCTGTCTTCTCCGCGGACTGCTGCTCGGCGAGCTGCGCGACCTCTTCGCGGTTCTCGACCGCGTAGTGCAGGTACTTCGCGACATCCTGCAGAGACGCGTCCTTGACCGCGGACAACTGCAGCTGCGGGATGTCGAATTCGTACTCGACGCGGTTCTTGATGCGCACCGCCATCAGCGAGTCGAGGCCCAGCTCCATGAGCGGGATCTCGGCGGGCAGATCCTCGGGTGCGTACCCCATGGATTCGGCGACGATCAAGGTCAGGCGAGCTTCGAGGGTCTGCGATCCTTCGGGATCCCACTTGTCGCCGAAGGTTTCGACGGTCTCGGGCAGTTCCTCGACGTCGTCGGACGGACGAGCCGGAGTGGCGATCACCGGGGTGGCCAGCGGCTCGCCGGAGGTGACGACACCCTCGTGCACGAGGGTGAAACCGCTCTCGGTGCGGGCGTGCACCTGCACCGAGGCACCGCCCGGATGCGGGGTGAGGGTGGTGGTCACCGTGGCTGCAGCGGGCAGCTCGGCATGCCGGATGGATGCGGTGAGAGCGACATCGGCGAGGACCTGCGACGCGGCGGTGGTGACGAGCTCCGCGGGATCGGTGACCGCCGACGCCTGCACCTCCCACACGTGCCGGCCGTCGGGCAACGCGACGTGCGCGCCGGGGACCCGGCCGTGGCCGCCGCTACCGCCGATGCGGGCGTCGACCCAGTACGGCTTGCGCAGGAATGCGGTGCGCGGAATGTCGGCGTAGTCGCCCTCCGGCAGCAGACTGCGCAGATCCACCTGGTGCCCGTGGACGTAGAGCTGCGCGAGCGCGGTGAGCACACCGAGCGACTCGTCTTCCTTACGCTTGAGCGTCTGGATGAACACGCCGTCCTGCACACCGGCGTCGAACGCGGTGGCAGCGACCGACATCAGCGTCGCGGGGTTGGCGTTGAGTTCGACGAACGTCGTGTACCCGTCGGTGAGCGCCTTTCGGACCGCCTGGGTGAAGTACACGCTGTGCCGCATGCCCTTCGTCCAGTACTCGACCGGGTGGATACCCTCGTGACCTGCGCGGTACAGCGTCTCCTGGTCGACGGACGAGTACACGTCCACCTTCAGTCGCTGCGGCTCCATGCCTGCGAGCTCGGCGGCGAGCTCACCCAGGATCGGATCGACCTGAGAGGTGTGGCTCGCACCCTTGGTCTGGAGGACGCGAGCGAACTTCTCCTCCGCCTCGGCGCGCGCGACGATGGCATTGACCTGCTCCTGCGGCCCACCGATCACGGTGTGGGTAGGCGCCGCGTACACGCACACCTCGAGCTGCGGGAAGTCGGGCAGGACCGAAGTGATCTCCTCGGAGGTGTATTCGACGAGCGCCATCAGGCGGATGTCGTCGCCCTCGAGGCCGCTCTCGGCCTCACCCATCAGACGCGACCGGGCACAGATCACGCGCACGGCTTCCTCGAGAGACAGACCTCCCGAGATGTACGCGCCTGCGGCCTCCCCCATCGAATGGCCGACGATCGCTGCAGGCTCCGCACCGTGATGCCGCAGCACCGCGGCGAGTCCGAGCTGAATGGTGAAGATACCGACCTGTGCGGTCTCGACGTCGTAGTCCTGGGCATCGTCGAGGAACTTCTCCTTCATGGAAAAGCCCGACTCGTCGAAGATGAACTCGTCGACCTCGTCGACCGCGGCGGCGAACACCGGGTTCTCCAGATACAGCTGCTTGGCCATCTTGCGGTGCTGCGCACCGAATCCGGAGAGCACCCACACCGGGCCGTTCGGGGACGGGCTGTCGGCGGTGAAGACGTTCTGCGCGGGCTTGCCTGCCGCGACAGCCCGCAGCCCGGCGATCGCGTCGGCGCGGTCGCTCGCGATGACGACGGCGCGGGACCGACCGTGGTTGCGACGCGACAGCGTGCGCGCCACATCGGCCAGCGCAGTGGTGCTGCCCACCTCGGTTTCGAGCCAGTCGGCGAGATCCGCCGCCGCACGGCGACGGCGTGACGGCATCGGTGCAGACACCGCGAGCACGACGGGCAACTCGCGTGCGGGCTCCGACGGAGAAGCATGCTCGGCGGCCTCGGCGCTGTCGGGCAGGACCTCGACCTCGGCCTCGGAGTCGCTCTGGCCTTCCGAGCCGGTGTACTCGTGCACGACGACGTGCGCGTTGGTGCCGCCGAACCCGAAACCGGAGATGCCCGCGACAGCGCGACCCGAGTAGCGCGGCCACTCGGCGCCTTCCGGGATCACCCGGAGGTTGGCCTTGTCGAACGGGATGTACGGATTGGGCGCGGTGTAGTTGAGCGTGGCAGGAAGCGCGTTCTCCTGCATCGCGAGAACGACCTTGATCAGGCCCGCGGCGCCTGCGGCGGCCTCGAGGTGCCCGAAGTTCGTCTTCGCGGAACCGAGCAGCGCCGGCTTGTCTGCGTCTCGACCGCGGCCGATGACACGGCCCAGGGCGTCCGCCTCGATCGGGTCGCCGAGCACCGTGCCGGTGCCGTGCGCCTCGATGTAGTCGACACCCGACGGCAGGATCTGCGCGTCGCGGTAGGCGCGACGCAGCACGTCCGCCTGCGCGTCCGGGTTGGGCGCGACCAGTCCGTTGGAGCGTCCGTCCTGGTTGACGGCCGATCCGGCGATCACGGCGAGGATGTCGTCGCCGTCGCGTTCGGCGTCCTCGAGCCGCTTGAGGACGACGAGTCCGCCACCCTCCGCCCGGACGATGCCGTTCGCGTCGGCCGAGAATGCCTTGATCTTGCCGTCGCCGGTGAGCATTCCGGTTTCGTCGAAACCGAGCGTCCCGGCGGGGGCGAGCAGCATGTTGATGCCACCGGCGATCGCGACGTTCGCTTCACCACCGCGCAGCGCACGTACCGCCTGGTGGACCGCAACGAGCGACGACGAGCACGCCGTGTCGATGCTGATCGACGGGCCGCGGAAGTCGAAGAAGTACGAGACGCGGTTCGACACGATCGACGTGGACGTGCCGGTGATCGCATATGGGTCGGCCACCGACGGGTCGGACGCCGTGATGAGCATGTAGTCGTTCGCGGACGAGCCGATGAACACACCGACCGAGCCGCCCTTGAGGTCGCTCGCCGGGATGTGGGCGTGCTCGAGTGCCTCCCACGTCAGTTCCAGCGCGAGACGCTGCTGCGGGTCGACCATCTTGACCTCGCGCGGTGACATCGCGAAGAACTCGGCGTCGAAACCCTTGACGTCGTCGAGGTAGCCGCCGCGGGTGTTCGCGTTCGCGATGGCCTCGGAGACGAGCGGATCGCCGTCGTACTCCGACCAGCGGCCCTCGGGCAGATCCGTGATGCCGTCTCGCCCGGACGCGAGCAGATCCCACATATCGGCCGGGGTGTGGACGTTCCCGGGAAGGCGCGTCGACATACCGACGATCGCGACATCCTTGGAACCGAGGCCGCCACCGGCGACATAGAACGCGTCGTCGGTATCTTCCGGCACCTCCGGTTCGCCCTCGATGATGCGAGTCGCCAGCGAGGCGATCGTCGGGTGCTGGTACGCGACCGTCGCCGTCAGCGTGACACCGAGGAGATCCTCGATGTCGCCGCTGAGTGCGACGGCATCTCGCGACGCCAGCCCGAACTCCTCCATCGGACGATCGTCCGAGATCTGGGAGACCGGCTGGCCGGTTGCGTCGGCAATCCAGTTCCGCAGCCATTCGCGCAGCTGCGCAACGGTCATTTCAGTGTCAGCCATCAACCCACCACGCTACCCGGACAGAGGACAATTTCTTACACGCTGTCGGGGAACGCCTGCTGCTGGTACCCACCACGCAGCGTTCCCTCGATGTAGGCGGCCTTGCAGGCCCGCCGCGCAATCTTCCCACTCGATGTACGAGGAATGGACCCGGCCGGTACGAGAAGCACATCGCGCGCGGTCACACCGTGTCGCGCGGAGATCGCGGCGCGCACGGCGTCGGCGATCGGCTGCGGGTCGGCCTTGCCTGCACCCGGAGCGCGCTCGGCGACAACCACGAGTTGTTCCGACGAATCGTCGAGGTCGAACTGCAGGCCCGACGCCGAGTTGTCGAACACGACCCTCGGCAGCTGGTTCGCCGGTACCGCGAACGCGGCCACGAAGCCCGGACGCAGCGCAGAGCTCGCTTCCTGGGCGGAGAACTCGAGGTCTTGCGGATAGTGATTGCGGCCGTCGACGATCACGAGGTCCTTGACGCGACCCGTGATGTACAGCTCGCCGTCGACGTAGACGCCGTAGTCGCCTGTGCGCAGCCAGTTGGCGTCCTCTGGGGTGCCCTCGGCCTGGCTTCCCTCGGCGACACGCTTCGTGATCTTGTTGTGGAAGGTCTCGGCCGTCTCGTCCTTGCGGCCCCAGTAACCGATTCCGATGTTGTCGCCGTGCAGCCAGATCTCGCCGACTCGGCCTTCCGGGGCCTCCGCACCGGTCTCCGCGTCGACGATCGCAGCCCACTGGCTGCGTGCGACGTAGCCGCACGACACCTGTGGGATGGCGCCCGGCGCATCGCGGTCGACCAGCACGATCCGACCGGCGTTGAGCTCGTTCCGGTCCACGTAGAGGACCTTGGCTTCTTCGGAGTTCCTGGTCGACGACACGAACAGCGTGGCCTCGGCCATGCCGTAGGACGGCTTGATCGCGGTCTTCGGCAGCCCGTAGGGCGCGAACGCCTCGTTGAACTTACGCATGGACGACGTCGTCACCGGCTCGCTGCCGTTGATCAGACCGATCACGTTGCTCAGGTCGAGCGTCTCGTCGCCCTTGGGCAGGCCGCGCGCGGCGGCATGCTCGAACGCGAAGTTCGGCGCTGCTGCGAAGGTGCCTGCTCCGTCGGAGACGGCGGCGAGTTCACGGATCCACCGGCCCGGTCGCTGCACGAAGGCACGGGGACTCATGATCGTGATGTATTTGCCACCGATCGCCGGGAGGATGACGGTGAGCAGGCCCATGTCATGGAACAGCGGCAACCAGGTGACGCCCCGCGAGTGCTCGTTGAGCTCCATCGAGTCGGCCATCTGGACCACGTTGGTGAGCACCGACCGGTGGGTGATCTCCACACCGGCGGGCACACGCGTCGAACCGGACGTGTACTGGAGGTAGGCAATGTCGTCGCTGGTGGCGACGGGACGCTTCCAGGAGTCGGCAACGGCGTCGGGGATCGCGTCGACGGCAATCACTCGGGGTCGTTGCGCAGCGGGGAGTGGCCGGAAGAACTGACGCACACCTGCGGCGGACGAGGTGGCCGTGAGGATCGCGCTGGGCGTGCAGTCGCCGAGGACGGCGTGCAGGCGATCCGTGTGACCCGGCTCGTCCGGGTCGAACAGCGGAACCGCGATGGCACCCGCGTAGATCGCCGCGAAGAACGACACCACGTAGTCGAGGCCCTGGGGCGCAAGGATCGCAACACGGTCGCCGGGATTGGTGACCTGCTGCAATCGAGCAGCGATCGCACGGAGCCGCACGCCGAACTGTGCCCAGGTGAGCTCGTCCACATCGCCGTCACGGTTACGCGAGTAATCGATGTACCGGTAGGCCAGCTCGTCACCGTTGGAAGCAGTGTGCTGCTCGAGGTGATCGAGCAACGTACTGCCCTCCGGCAGTTTGATCTGCCCGCTCTCATCGATGAACTCTTCGAACCCGACGCTCAATTCCTTCTCCCTGTCGAAGCGATCCCACAACCACTCGACATGGTTGCGCTCCATTTTCGTTGTTCGCGCTACCGGATCGTGGTGCCTGCACGGCACCGACAGCCTCGGCAATCAACCCGCCAGTACTGTCCATCGATCCGAGATCACGAATATGTTACAGATCGGCTCAGCTCGCTCCCCCGCGAGCAGCGGTTCCTGTGGCACGAACCCTTCCGTCCGAGATGGGAAGCATCAAAGATACGACACCGGGACCGTCATCCGCGAAACACGGTCTCGTTCGGCGATCTGCGCACACCCCGCCGTGACGAGGATCATTCCGATCGGCCCCGCGGTTTCCCGAGGCTTCGGCCGCTGACGACACACACATCCATCCCCTTCGGTCACTACGGTAGAACTGCCCCGCCGTCTCCCCCCCCGGCCCCACGAGCATCACTCACGGGCTGTCCCGTGGGCGGCAGTCGGTAGATTGTACCGGTTACGTGAGCACGGACACTACCGCCGAGTAACCGAAATTTGTCACTCTTCCTGAGGATTTGTCACTCTTCCGGAGGATGTGGTGCGGACTCGATCTTCTCGGCCGCCCACCCCGCGACCCACTGTGTCGCAGTCGTGCCCGATTCGTCTACTACGAACGTGTTGTAGAGGGCGTGGATCGGGTTGTTGACGTACTCGAGAAGCCGTGGCGCAGCGGTCATCCAGTTGGTCGGGTTGAGCGCATCCGGCGGCGCATCGCAGATGCTGTCGGACGGTGCGCAGATCTGGAACGTGCGATCGTCGAGCGTGCCGAATCCACCGGGACGTTCGCCGGTCATCGTGATGCCGGGAAGTCTGAGACCGGCGAGCGAGAGTTCGGCTCCGACCCCGATGACGGGCGGGCCGATGTCGACGCCCGTCACACCGTCGCGACGGCCGTCGCTGATCAACGCGACACCGAAGACCCGATCCGCGGGGACCGGCCCGGTGCCCGCGCCGATCTGGGACGCGACGTCGCCTGCGATGACGGCGCCCTGGGAGAACCCGGCGAGGATGTACCCGGTGAGCGGGCACTCCGCCGACCGTCCCGCGAGGAACTCGGTCATCGCGGCCGTACCGGCGCTACGGCTGTTGTTGTACGACTGCTGGCCGTCCGGCGGGAGCGCGACCGGATTGGAGAACTGAGCGACGTACGGGACCGTGTAGACGTCCGCACGCTGCGGGTCGAACTGTTCCTGCAGCGGCCGCGTCACGTTCAGCATCAGCGACGCCGGGTTGGCCGTCGGGTTGTACGGATCGTCTCCGACTGCAGACTCCCACGTGCCCGGCACCGCAACCACCTGGACGTCGGGGCACGACGCAGGCTGCGACTGCGGTTCGTCCGGCCCGGGGGGTGTGATCGGTCCGGGAACGTCCAAACGCCCCGCCAGCATGTACCAGAGCGCCAGCACCAGGACCAGAAGGAGCAGCGCCCCGAGTACCACGATCTTGCGTCCGCGACGCCGCTTCGTCCTGGCCATGAAGTGCTTCTCCCTCTACCTGCCGTACCGGTCAGCTGCAGTACGTGTCGTGAGCGACCGAGATGTAGGTGTCGGCGGTCGTGGATGCGTCCTCTTCGGTGATTTCCTCACCGGCGGCGACGGATCCGCTGCCCACGAGGGCGGTCACCATCGTCTTGATCTCGTCGGGAGCACCGCCCTGTGCTTCGGCGCCGCAGATGTAGTCCGCGATCGCAATCGAGCTCGCCTCGTCCGACGGCTCGACGCCCGCGTCGCGCAGCGCGGCGAGGAACGCCTCACCGCTCTCGCTGGGGGCCGGCTGCGAGCCCGGCGGCGGCGCGGTCGCTGCTTCGCCCGGGCTCGTCGGGGCAGCATCCGTGGTGGTGTCCTCGGTGCCGGACGCATCCGAGGTGGTGTCGCCGGGCGCCGTCTCCTCCGAGCCGGTCGCCTCGGCGGAGGTCGTCGCGGAAGTGGTCGTCGTGACGTCGGGAGTGTTCGTGGCAGTCGAGTCGTCGCTACCGCACGCGGCCAGGACGGCCGCGGAGGTCAATGCTGCGGCGATCGCACCGAGGACGCGGGTCGAGCGCGAGCGGGTCCGTGCAGGCATCTTGGGTGTCCTCACATCCGGAAATCGAGTCGATCTGAGCTGAGCTCGGTCCAGGCTACAGAGCGCAGACGGTGCCGGCCGGAGCGCCTGCTCCGACCGGCACCGCGTGAGCTGTGGGCTCAGCCGTTGAACGGCATCACGGGTGAATCAGTACGGCATCACGGGTGAACCGTGGGGACATCACCGACGACGGTGACGGACCCGTGCTGGAACTTCTGCTCGATTCCACCCTCGATCGGCGTCTCGTCGCCGATCGGGTAACCGAGCCTGCCGTTCTCTGCGTCCTCGGCCACCCAGGCCTCGAGCACACGGCCGCGCACCGGCCACGCACCGGTCTGGTGTGTCCAGTAGACGGCGCCGTGCTCGAACTCGGTGAATCGCCCGTCGCCGGTGATCACATGCTCGCTCGAGGTCGGATAACCGAGCACTCCGGTCTCGTAACCGAGCTCGCCGTACTTGGCCAGAATCTTCCCCAGCACGCCGTTCGCGCCGGTCGCCTCCGTCCAGTACATCGCACCGATCTCGAATGCCTGGACGGTGCCGCGCTGGTCGGGGGTGCCGACCTCGTCGAGCACCGGATATCCGAGCGGACCGGCTTCCCAGCCCTGCTCCTTCCATTCCTCGAAGATCGCGCCCTGCACTGTGCGTGCGCCGTGCTCGGGAGTCCAGTAGACGGCTCCGTGCTGGAAATGGTTGAAGCGGCCGCGGCCGTCCGCGGTTCCCCGTTCCTCGGTCGTCGGGTAGCCGAGCCGGCCTGCGGGTCCACCGGCGCTCTGGTACTTGCCGCCGATCGCTCCCGCAACAGGCACCGCGGTGCCGCCGGACGAGAACACCCGACCATGGCGGAAGTCCTGCACGGAACCACCCGCGACGGCGTACTCGCGTGTCACGCAGTCGCCGAGCCACGGATTCGCGGCCGCGACCCCGCCGAACGCTCCGAGTGGAGCGCACTCGGGCTTCTGGATCTCGACACCGAGGGTGTTGGCGAGTTGCGGCCACAGCTGATGCAGTTCGAACTCCCAGTACGGCCACGAATGCGTACCCGACGGCCGGTACACGATCTGCGCGGGGATACCGAGTTTGTTGACCTTCGTCGCGAACGCCTGCGAGGTCAGGCGGGACAGGATCTCGAGCCCCATACCCGCATAGTTGGTACTCACGCCGGGGACCGTGGTCGGCTGGTCGTACGGACCGGTGCTGCCGCTACCGCTCGAGACGTACATGCTCACGCCGCGGAGTTTGTCGGCGAGGAGGTACGGATCGTGCGACTCCCAACTCTCACTGCCCGGCTCGCCCCACATCGCATCGACGTCGAAACCACCGGCGTCCTGCATCGCATAGCGGATGGCCTCGGGCATACCCAGGGTCGTGGTGGTGAGGATCCCCGACAGCGATCCCGCGAACTGGAAGAAACCCTGGTTGCGGGCCGCGAGGAACATCGCCGCAGTGCCACCCATCGACAGCCCGACCACACCGCGCTTGTCGGTGGTACGCCAGTCCTGCTCGAGGATGGTCGGGAGCTCCTTCGTCAGGAAGGTCTCCCATTTGTAGTTCTGCCCGTTGTTCTGGTCCACCCAGTCTGCGTAGAAACTCGACTGGCCTCCGACCGGAAGCACCACGTTGACGTTCTTGTCTGCGAAGAACTGCTCGGCGTCGGTCTCGAGGGTCCAGCCGTTCTCGTCGTCGCGAGCGCGCAGACCGTCGAGCATGAACACCGAGGGGAACCGCGCCTCCGGTGTGAGGTTCCAATCCCGCGCGAGCAGCAGCTGAACCTGGATGGGTGTACCCATCGACGGCGAATCGATCCAGAGCGCGACCCGGCGATCGGTGAGCCAGTCGACCTGACGCACGGTCGCGCCGGACGAGTCCTGCGTCGCCGCCGGGCCGGACTCGGTAACAGACGGCTGTGCCGTCGCCACCGCGACGGTCGTCAGTCCCACTCCGACCGGCGCCACGAGCGCCGCGGCGAGGAGCCCGAGCAGTCGTCGCTTCGCTCTCCCGACCGGCCGTGGCACTCGCCGTACGGCTTTCTCGTTCGGCCTCCCCCGATGGCCACCATGCACAGTTCGCATCGACTCGCTCACTTCCTGCATTGCGGTATTACAAAGTCGTCCGCCGAGCGGACTCGGTATCGCGGGAGCCGTTCCGTCGACCGGATCGACCACGCCCGAGTCCTGTTTCTACACGTCGAACGACGTGATGTGAGGGAGCCTCGCTGTGACAGGTGGGGAAATTGTTACCGAATGCACGAAGCCGCCCGGTTACTCCGTGAGGAGCAACCGGGCGGCGACGTCAGAACAGTGTGCTTGGCCAGGCAGTCAGATCAGTGCGCGTTGAGGGCGTCCAGGATCTGCGGGCGAGCCTTCCACAGCTCGTCCTCCCAGTACTTCCACGCGTGAGTTCCGCGGGCCGGGAAGTCGAAGGTGGCCGGAATGCCCAGAGTCGCGAGCTTCACCTGGAAGGCGCGGGTCTGGACGAGGGACAGTGCCTCGAGGCCCATGGCGTTGGCCGTGTTGTAGAAGCCGACCAGGCCCTTCGGGTTGTCGTGCTCACCGGGCAGGCCACTGGCCGCCGAGATGTACATGGACAGGCCCTCGAGCTTCGGGGCGAACACGAACGGGTCGTTGCGCAGCCATGCCGGGTTCCACGGCGGGCCCCACATCGAGTCGACGTTGAAGCGGCCTGCGTCGAGCATTGCGATACGGATGGCCTCACGCATGCCGGGAGCCGACAGGTTCAGGTAGCCCGACAGCGACGACGCGAACTGGAACTGGTCGCGGTGGTATGCGGCCAGGGTCAGTGCAGCGGAACCGCCCATCGACAGACCCAGGATGCCGTTGTTGGTACGCGAGACACCGCGGGTCTCGAGGTAGGACGGGAGCTGCTCGGTCAGGAACGTCTCCCACTTGTAGGTGATGTCCTGGCCGTTGAAGTTGCTCGGCGAGTACCAGTCGGTGTAGAAGCTCGCCTGGCCACCGACGGGCATGATCAGGCTGAGATTATCGTTCGCGAACTGATGCAGCGCGTTGGTGTCGAAGGACCATGCGTTCGCGTCGTCGCGGGCACGCAGGCCGTCGAGCATGTAGAGAGCGGCGTCGCCACCGCGTGCGGCCCACTGGATCTGGACCTTGATCGGACCCATGTCGGATTCGACGAAAACCTCTTCGAAACCTCCGGCGGGCGCACGGTGCGAGACCGGCGCGGCCTGAGCCGGTGCGGCGAGAGCCGCCGTCGTGCCGGCAACACCTGCAGCAACAGGAATTACCAGCGCTGCGGCGGCGGTGCCGAGCAGGCGCCTGCGAAGGCCCTGCGACAACCTAGGGGCAAAACGCATGAACAATGCTCACTTTCTCGATCTGCGGCGTCCGCGTCTGCGTCCCCCGACGGATTTCGGCGGCGGCAACCGGGTGAAGGTCGCCTTCAAGTCACACTGCGGTCAAGACTGTAAAGGACAGCGTGATCTCTGACAAACCCCGATTCCCAAGGTCTTGAGCTTGTCTTGACCACTTCGTCGCATCGCAGGGGTCCGAACGTTACATATCCGTTATCCGGCGTGATCTTAGCGAGACCTCGACGAGGGCCACCTGCCGGGTCGCCCGAATCCCCTCACAACAAGAATGTCGCATTCATCCAGGTCAACTGCATGAATGCGACATTCTTCCGAAAACAGGCGGCATCCTAGCCGCGAGGGGCCGGCATTTCCAGATCGCAGCGCGCAATCTCATACTTCGGGACCCGCTCGATGCGGTACCCGGAATATTCGAACGCGTTGCGCAGATTCCGCTTGAACAGAGGCCACGTGAGCTCCGCACTCGACGATGCGAGCAGTTCCTGTGTTTCAGGACACGTCAACGCCACCTGAGCCATGGCAACCCAGTCCTCGTCGAGGTATGCGGGCATCCACGGATGGACGTCGACCATCCCCGAGTCCGCGACCACCCAGTCGGGGTACAGGATCTTGTCGTGCCCGATCCGGCCGTCCTCGAGTCGTTCGGTGTGTGCAGCGAGCGGATAGGCCAGGCCCATCTGATCGATCACTCGCACATCAAGGCCGACGTTCATGCTCGTCATCCCCAGATTCAGAAAGTAGACCGTGTGCCCGGCACCGCCCGGAGGAATCGGCAGCGGCGGCGGCACGACGTCCCACACGTCATACGAGGGGGACGAGAGCAGCAGCCCACCGTCCGGAGTGTTCGCGATGGCCTCGACCATCGCGCGCATACGGGGGTAGTCCAGGTAGTCGGTCGCGAGGATCGGATGCTGATGACCGGTGTTGAGCACGTAGAACGCACGCTCGTCGACGATCCCCGACCGGCCCACCACCGCGCCCTCGGGCATGCCCGTGGTGTTCGAGGCAAAGAACGCCCAGATCACCGTCCCGATCCACAGCAGCGCCATACCTCCCGCCATGCGGGTGGCCTTGTTGTTGCCGATCTCCGACCGCGCGGGCACCCGCAGGGGCACGACAGCGACGGGAAGCAGCAAGCAGAACAGCGGCGGCAACAGCACGCGGCCGTGCATGAAGTCGCCGCCGACGCGCATCGAATAGAGCATCAACAGCAGACCGGCGCCGAGCGCGAAGAAGACGACCGCCGTCGGGGTGCGCAGCGCACGCTGCCCCCGCAGAGCCCACGCCCGAAGGTCGGTTCCACTCTCGGTTGACACAGCTTCGGGTGACACAGCACCGTCGCGGGCCGGGGTCCGCGTGGTCCACAGCACCACCGCGGCGACCACCGCCAGAAACAGCACCGGCAACCACAGCAGGTACGGACTCACGAGATTGCCGAGGTATTCGAACCCCTGAGACCACTTCGCTCCACCCGCGTCCTTGGAC
Source organism: Rhodococcus sp. NPDC060086 (assembly GCF_042730275.1). Classification (NCBI taxonomy): domain Bacteria; kingdom Bacillati; phylum Actinomycetota; class Actinomycetes; order Mycobacteriales; family Nocardiaceae; genus Rhodococcus; species Rhodococcus sp. NPDC060086. The sequence goes on along the minus strand of NZ_JBHWWZ010000005.1, from coordinate 68,767 downwards.
ACGGCGGTGTTCGGGTACGGCAGAGCGTAGTAGCCCATCCGCCAGATCTGATACGCCACCGGCACCAGCCCTGCCACCGCGACCATCGCTACCCGCACCCGCCACGTCAGCCCCTGCGCGAGGAACAGCATGGCCAGCGCCCCGGCCGCCAGAATGGCGAGTTCGGGCCGTACGAGCGGACCGAGCCCCGCAACGAACGCGGTGACGAGGATCTGTGCAGTCCCCGGCAGGTTCTCCTGCTTCGAGTCGGGGGTCGCCCACCGCACGAGCAGCAGCCACAGCAGCGCGATCCAGCAGATCACCAGGCAGGTCTCGAGCCCGGACGTCGCGAAGTCGCGCGCGGGCGGCACGGCGATGTAGACCAGCACTCCCGCCGGCAGGAGCAGAACAGTGCCCGTGGTGCCCCGCAGGCGCCACCGGTACATCCGCGCGGCGGCGAGCATGGCCAGCACGATTGCGCCGGTCGACAACATCAGGGCGATCGTGAGCACCACGTATTCGAGGCGAATTCCGCTCAGCTCTCCCACCGCGTAGACGATGTACGTCCACAGGGTGGAAGTGTTGGCCTCGACCCGCTCACCGATGTTGAACACCGGACCGTTGCCTGCCATCAGGTTGCGCACCGTGCGCAACACGATCAGACCGTCGTCGGCGATCCAGCGGCGTTCCCACGCCCCCAGGAACATCAGCAGTGCCGAGATCACGACACCGCCGGCGAACACCCCCGCCGCGAGGCGACCCGACCGAGCGGGCCGGCCGGTGACCGGCCTGCCCACCACGCTGTCATCGACGCCGTCCACGACGTCAGAAGAGGTAGACAGCACCGCCGACCACCACGATCCACACCACCGCAAGGAGCTGCAGCACCCGGTCGCCCAGAGCGATCTCCTCGGGCTCACCGGCATCGCCACCGTCGACATCCACCGCATACCGCAAGATCGCGACGACGAACGGAATCATCGAGATCGCGTACCAGTTGGAACCGGCGATCGTGTCCTGCTCGAACGCCCACAGGCCGTAACAGATCACGACGGCCGTGGCCGCGAGTGTCCACACGAACCGCAGATACGTCTCGGTGTAGTACTCGAGCGACTTACGGATCTTCGCACCGGTCCGCGCCGCGAGCCGCAGCTCCGCGTACCGCTTACCGGCCGCCATGAACAGCGACCCGAACGCCATGATCAGCAGGAACCACTGCGACAGCGGGATCCCGGCGGCCACACCGCCTGCGATCGCACGGATCAAGAAACCCGACGAGACGATGCAGATGTCGAGCACTGCCTGGTGCTTGAGGCCGAAACAGTATGCGAGCTGGATGACGATGTAGACGGCGATCACCACCGCCAGCTGCCAGTTCGCGAGGAACGACAGGGCGATCGACGCTACGAGCAGGCCGACAGCCATGATGTACGCGAGCTGTAGCGGCAGCATCCCTGCCGCGATCGGCCGGAACCGCTTGGTCGGGTGTGCCCGGTCGGCCTCGACATCCAGCGCGTCGTTGACGAGGTAGATCCCGGACGCCGCCATGCAGAACACCACGAACGCGAGCGCAACCGGCAGCAGCACGGAGGATTCGGTGACGGACCCCGCCGCCATCGGCGCCGCGAGCACCAGCACGTTCTTGACCCACTGCCGTGGGCGCACTGCCTTGACGATGGCCGCCGGAAGGCTCTTCGGGGCCTCCGAAACGGCGGTCGGTTCCTCGCTCATCGCTCTCCAAACTTCTTCTCTGCCCGCGCCACCACAGCAGCGGACGCCGCCCCGAGCGCGGCACCGGCCAGGACATCCGTCGGATAGTGCACACCGAGAACGAGACGCGACAGCAGCATCGGCGGCACGAGCATCGCCGGAAAGGGTAGCCCGGTGGTGCGCGCCATCAGCACGGCCGCTGCCGTCGTGGATGTCGCATGCGACGACGGGAAACTCAGCCGACTCGGCGTCGACACGTTGACCTGCACGGACGGATGGTCCGGGCGACGGCGACGGACGACGCGCTTGATGACGATCGATGCGGCGTGCGCTCCGACCGCCCCGACGGCGACACCCGCCCACTGCGTGCGTCGTTTCGGATCCACGAGAGCGCCCACTGCGCCGATCGCGATCCAGCCGAGGGCGTGCTCCCCGAAGTGCGACATGCCGCGCGCGACCGAGGTCGCTCCGGGCAGGGCGCCGACGGTGCCCTGCACTGCGTGCAGCATCCGCACCTCGACGGGCGCCCGGTCGAGGTCGACGCGCACGTCTGCGGCGGCGCCGTCGCCGGCCGGGACTGTGACGCTATCCGTCGATGCCGAAGACACGTTCCCACTCCTCTTTGCTGGTCAGGGCGGGAACCGCATCTCGGTAACGTTGCTTCAGTTCCGGGAAACGCTGTGCGAGTTCGCGCCGCAACCGCAGCGCCTCGGTCAGCAGGGCCTGTGCCTGCGCGCGGTCGCGCTTACGGTAGACGACGCCCCGGCCGTCCGCGGTGGTGACCGTCACACCATCGACCTGCGACAGCAAGAACCAGCGGGCATCGATCGTCGGCACGTTGAGCTGCGGACGGGTGTGATGCTCGGGGTTCTCGGCGCGCACGCTGTGCAGTACGCCCTTCGCGAGCCGTTTGATCTTCCCGATCGGGCCGCCAGGCATTCCGACGGCACCCACTTCCGCGCCCGACGGCAACGGCAGTTCGGTCGACGACGGGAGCACGCGGGCGTCCGAGAAGTTCTTCCGCAGCGCATGCACGTCGCCGAGCGACGTGGGCAGTAGGTCGAACAGGTTCTCGGGGCCTGCGAGGAAGTCCTCGATGGCCTTGTTCTGGATCGCGACCGTCGAGTACTCGAGGCACACCAGATGCTTGATGGTGGCCTTGACCGTGTCGAGGACCATGCCCTTCCCGTCGCCCGGCATGTGCAGGGCAGCGACGACCAGACGATTGCGCAGGTGGAAGTACGCCTGCCAGTCGATGGCGTCGTCCTTGTCGCTCCACGCCATGTGCCAGATCGCGGCACCGGGCATGGTCACCGTGGAGTAGCCGGCGGCGCGAGCACGCAGTCCGTACTCGGCGTCGTCCCACTTGATGAACAGCGGCAGCGGCTGCCCGATCTCCTCCGCGACGACGCGCGGGATCATGCACATCCACCAGCCGTTGAAGTCGACGTCGATGCGCCGGTGCAGCAGCTTCGAATTCTCGCGGTCGCGCAGCGGATACGCGGAGAAATCGTGGTCGTATTCGACGTTCGGCGCGGCCGACCACATGAAGATCGACCGGTCGACGACCTCGCCCATCGTGTGGAGGTGGCTGCGTTCCTGCAGGTTGAGCATCTGTCCGCCGACGAGGGTCGGGGATTTGGCGAATCGCGAGAACGCGAGTGCGCGCAGGATCGAGTCGGGTTCGATCTCGATGTCGTCGTCCATGAACAGGATGTACGGCGCATCAGTGGTTTTCAGCGCCTCGTACATGATGCGGCTGTAGCCACCGGAACCGCCCAGGTTGGCCTGGTCGTGGATGACGAGGCGGTCGCCGAACGGCGCCGCTGCGTCCTCGAAGCCGTCCTGGTCGCGGACCTTGCGGGTGCCCTGGTCGGGGATGATCATCGCGTCGATGACGTCCATGACCAGCGGGTCCGATGCGAGTGCGCGCAGCGCCGCGACACAGTCGGCCGGCCGGTTGAACGTGGGGATACCCACCGCAACGGACGCCTTGCCCGGTGCCTCGACGGGCGCGAACCAGCCCGCGGCGTGAACGGTGACGTCGGTGTCGGTGGTGACGTCGAACCAGACCCACCCGCCGTCCTCGAACGGGCCGAGATCGGTCTCGAGTTCGAGGACGATGCCCGAACCGTCGAATTCACGGCCCTGTACGTGGATACGACTCGAATCCGCCTTGCTTCGGTAGATGTCGATACGCCCGTGACCGGTGAGTTCGAGTCGCAGCACCACCGAGTTCAGCGTGCTCCAGCGACGCCAGTAGCTCGCCGGGAACGCGTTGAAGTAGGTGCACAGCGACACCTCGGATTCTCCGCCGATATTCAGCTCGGTGCGGCTCGAAGCATGCGCTCGCCGCGCGTTGGTGGCCGATTCCTCGATGTAGAGGGTCCGGACGTCGAGGGGTTCGCCGGGGCGCGGCAGGATGATCCGCTGGAGCAGCGCCTTGCCGAGTGATTCGTCTGCAGTCGCATCGGGTGCGGGCGCGACGGTGGTGGTGGTGGTGGTGGCGGCGGACCTGCTCATGAGACGTCCCCTGCAATCGGTGCGCCCGACTCGAAGTGCGGCGCCACCGTGTTGTCGAACATGGTCAACGCGCTCGCGATGGCCATGTGCATGTCGAGGTACTGGTAGGTGCCGAGACGGCCGCCGAACAGCACCTTGTTCTCGATGGCTTCGTTCTTGACGAGCTCGCGGTAGGCGTTGACCTTCGCGCGGTCGTCGGCCGTGTTGATCGGGTAGTACGGCTCGTCCTCGTCCTCCGCGAAACGGGAGAACTCACGCATGATGACGGTCTTGTCCGCCGGATACGTGTCGCGTTCGGGGTGGAAGTGCCGGAACTCGTGGATGCGGGTGAAGGGCACATCGGCGTCGTTGTAGTTCATGACCGGGGTGCCCTGGAAATCACCGGTGGGCAGAACCTCGGTCTCGAAGTCGAGAGTGCGCCAGCCGAGCTTGCCTTCGGAGTAGTCGAAGTAGCGGTCGAGCGGACCGGTGTAGACGACGGGTGCGTCGGGGCTCGCGCCACGGATCTCGTCGCGCACCTCGAACCAGTCGGTGTCGAGCCGGATCTCGATCTTCGGGTCCTTCGCCATGTTCTCGAGCCACGCGGTGTAGCCGTCGACGGGCAGACCCTCGTAGGTGTCGTTGAAGTAGCGGTTGTCGAACGTGTACCGCACGGGAAGGCGGGCGATGTTGCCTGCGGGCAGTTCCTTGGGGTCGGTCTGCCACTGCTTGGCGGTGTAGTCGCGGATGAACGCCTCGTACAGAGGACGGCCGATCAGAGAGATCGCCTTCTCCTCGAGGTTCTGAGCATCGGCGGTCGAGATCTCGGCGGACTGTTCCTTGATCAGTTCTCGCGCCTCGTCCGGGCTGTAGTAGCGCCCGAAGAACTGGGCGATCAGGCCGAGGCCCATGGGGAACTGGTAGGCCTGGCCGCCATGCTTCGCGAACACGCGATGTTGGTAGCCGGTGAAGTCGGTGAACTGGGTGACGTAATCCCAGACTCTTTTGTTCGACGTGTGGAACAGATGGGCTCCGTACTTGTGGACCTCGATCCCGGTCTCCGGTTCGGGTTCGGAGTACGCGTTGCCACCGAGATGGTGGCGGCGTTCGACCACGAGGACCCGCTTCCCGAGCTGCGTGGCCGCGCGCTCGGCAATCGTCAGTCCGAAGAATCCGGAGCCGACGACGATCAGGTCGTACTCACCGGGAGAGGGCTGGGGCGCTGATGCAGCAGTCACGGAGAACCAGGGTAACGACCTTGTCACCCCGATGCCCTTTCGGTCCGTCGGCGGGTCCCGAAAGGGCCGGGTGATCAGAGGTAATGCTGCAGGGCAGCGCGCACGAACTCGGCGCCGGCGGTACCGCCGTAGTTGGCGGCGAACCGGTCGTCGTCGACGTACATGTCGGCGAGACCGAGCACGTAATCGCGCAGGTTGCAGGCGCCCTCCCCGTGGGCAGGTGTTCCGGGCACGGACCTCAACCACTCGACGTGACGCCGTGCGAGTACCTGGGCCTGTTCTCCCTGCGGGTCGAGACCTGCCTGCGCCGCGGCGGTCCAGTCGGCACCGAGCTGGTCGACGTGCGCCTTCCAGTCGCCACGTTCGAGCTCGCTCATCCCGCGCCACCAGCGGTCGCCGGTGGCATACGCCTGTTCACCCCAGCGCTCCGTCACTTCGTCGCGGTACTGAGTGTGGTCGAACCCGTCGAACACTTCGTTCGCCATCAGATCTTCTCCTTTCTCTGTTTTCTCGAGGGTCGTGCGAACCGCCCGGATCCGGCGTTCGAGTCGGGTTCGCTCGTGTTCGAGCAGTTCGAGGTGGGTACGCAGCGCACCCGCGGTGTCGTGGCGGTCGTCGAGGACCTCACGGATCGCGGGTAGTCCGAGACCGAGGTCGCGCAGCAGCAGGATCCGCTGCAGCCGGACCAGCGCGCCCGAGCCGTAGAAGCGCATCCCGTTACGCCCTGTACGGCTCGGTGCAAGCACCCCGACGTCGTCGTAGTGCCGCAGGGTGCGGCTGGTGACGCCTGCGGCCCGGGCGAGCTCCTGGATCGACCATTCGCGCCGCATGGTTTCCGCCCCCGTTCTGCTCGATATACAGCTCTGCTCGATATCCAGCGTGCATCTTGACGTTGCGTCAATGTCAACGCTGCGGCATTACACAACGCTGCGGCATTACACAACGCTGCGGCATTACACACAGCAATGCCGCCCACGGACTCCGTGGACGGCATTGCTCACTGTGCCGGGCGGTCGAGCTCTACTCGGCGCTGCCGGTGCTCGGGAACCAGTCGCGCAGGAAGCTCGAGTCGATGATCTGGGCGCCGACCTCGGGAGTCCACACGATCGCGCCACCGGTGAAGATCCGGAACTTGCCTCGCTCGTCCGGAAGCATCAGTTCGGGTCCGACGGGCGAACCGAGGATGCTCTCGACCCCGCCGAGTTCCAGATACGCCCTCTGGATTTCCGAGCTGTCGCCGGTTTCGAACCGAAGAGCTCCCACTTCCGTGTCGATCTCCGGTGCCGGGGTGGGCGGCGGCGCCGCCGCTTCGGTGCCTTCCTGCACGGTGAACCAGTCGGACCGCAGTCCGAGCTTGGCACGTGCCTCGGCACCCGTGGTCTCGATGGTCCGATCGGAGCCGATCACGCGGACCTGGGTTGCGCGGCCTCCCGCGTCGCCGAGGTTGTTGCGGGCGATGACCTCGATGTTCTGGAGTTCGCCCACACCGAATGCCGTGCCGATCTCACCGGCGGTGACGGTCTTGGCCCACTGCCGGTTGGGTGCGACCGTGTCGCCGAGGTCTTCGACGGGCGGGAAGGTGCCGCCGGCGCTGTATCCACCGGTCGAGGCCGAGAACTCGCTGCGGATGACCGCGCCGTCCTTCATCAGCGCCACTCCACGGGTGGTGCGGACGGCGTCATCGGTACGGGGATCCTCCGTTCCCGACCCTCCGTACACCTGGCAGTTCGTCGTGTCGCAGGTCTGCCACTGTTCGCTGCGCTTCTCCGCGAGGGCGTAGGAACGGGCCGCAATGGCCTGGGCCCGCAATGCCTCGGCTCCACCTGTGTCGGCCCAACCGGGCAGGGACTCGGCGGGGACGACGCTGCGCAGGTAGTCCTCGACGTTCAGGCGGTTGACGGTGCGTGCGGCCTCGCCTTCGAGGACCACGCCGATCGCGCCGCGGTAGGTGGTGTCGCCCGAGCACAGCTTCAGGTGCTCTTCCTTGGGGCGATCCTCACCGAGATCGACCGGGTCGACCCACGGCAGATCCGTGGCACCCTGCCACAGCACGTCACCGCTGCATCCGGCGGTCACCACGACGTTCGCGCCCCCGTCTGCGTTCGGGGTGAGGTGGGCGGCCTCGCCGGGGCCGACCTGCCTGCCCGCGACGGTGAGTCCGGCATCGGAGTAGACGTCGAGGCTGTGGTCGTCGAGGCCTGTGAGACGCACGGCGATCATGGAGTCTTCGACAGTGCCCAGGGTGGTGCCACCGTAGTAGTGGCCGACGATGCGCTCGGCCGTCCAGCCGTCCTGCGCGTAGCCGTAGGCACCCCACTGGCCCATACCGCGACCGTGGCCGTGACCTTGACCGTTGAAGGTGAAGGGGGTGTCGGCGGAGACCGCCTGCCTCACCTCTGGGCCGTCCGATCCGCCGCTCACGAGAACGCCGACGACCGCCCCGGCGAGCAATGCGGGCGCAATACCGATAGCAGCCGCACGTGTCGCGGCCGGTCGCCATCCGTTGCGTAGCGGTCGGCCGAGGACGACACGCCGTCTGCGAATTTTTCCTTTGCGACGAATCGACTGTGGTGCCATGCGCTCTGCTCCCTTGTTCTCGCATTTCCGCTGGTTGCGCGAACGGTCGTCCACGTCATCGCCCGCTCTCACGGATCGGACATCTCGAGACGCGATGCTCAAGCTCAGGTTGAGGGTTATGGTTTGCTGTGTCTAGTGTGGCAAGAGTGGCGAGGTATCGCAACAAATGTCACAACAGCAACAATGGCATCACAAGTTGCCTTCATCCACGGCTCTTTCCGGCACGGAACAGGCTCGAGGATGTTGGATTCCGACAAGTGATACCGCCTGTCCGAACCCGCGCACACCAACAGGGAGTAGCAAACAGTGCCGCATCGCCGCCCGAAGCCGTCGATCGTCCTGGGTGCCGTCGCCGCCCTGGCCGTCGCAACACCTTTCGCGGTGTCCGGCTTCACCAGTGACCAGACCGAGATCCGACAGACCAGCGATTCCGTCGAGGCCGTTGCACCTACGATCGCCGAGGTCGTGCTCGCATCGGTACCCGACCTCGTGATCCCCCTCGAAGAACTGACCGGGCTCAACCTTCCCGACATGAGCCTCAAAGAGATCGTCCAGGGAATCCCTGAGGTCAGGACAGCACCCGACCCCAACGGTGGACCGATCGGACATGTGGGCGCCGTCGTCAAGGAACTCACCCGCGACACGCCCTTCAGCCTCGTCGCCCTCACTGCGAGCGACGTCGCCGACACCGATGCGATGATCCGCGCGCAGAACGAGGACGGCACGTGGGGTGCCTGGTCGGTGACCGAACCCCTCGAGACTGCCCGCAACGACTCCTCCCCCGATACGCGCAGAGGCACCGAGGCGATCTTCGTCGGCGCGACCAACGCCGTGCAGGTCCTGCTGACACCGCGACCGGGTCCGGAGCCGAATCTCGCCGGTGCCGAGGCGCCGCCGGAAGCGGCGCCTGCACCGCCGGCACCAGAGGCTCCCGCTGCGCCCGAGGCTCCCGCACCGGCTGAAGCGCCTGCACCTGCCGAAGCACCCGTGCCCGCCGAAGCACCCGTGCCTGCCGAAGCACCGGCCCCCGTTGCGGCACCCGTAGAGGGCGCACCCGAACTCGGGTACGTCCCCGCGTCGTCGTCACGCCCGCTGCACGTCCAGGATCCCGCCCAGGCCCTCGCCGACAGCGTCAGTGCCGTACTCATCGACCCGGGCACCAGCCCCGCCGATGCCACCCTCTCGGACATCGCGGGCCCGGTGGGCTCCTCCGACCTCAAGGTCATCACCCGCTCACAGTGGGGCGCCGACGAATCGATCCGATGCGACGAGCCCACCTACGACGACTCGCTGGGTGGGGCCACGGTGCACCACACTGCGGGCAGCAACGACTACTCGAAAGCAGAATCCGCGGAGATCGTGCGCGCGATCTACGCCTACCACGCGCAGACACTCGGCTGGTGCGACGTCGGATACAACGTCCTCGTCGACAAGTACGGCCAGATCTTCGAGGGTCGCGCGGGCGGCCTCGATCGCAACGTGCAGGGCGCCCACTCCGGCGGCTTCAACGAGAACACGATGGGTATCGCCATGATGGGCGACTTCTCGTCGGCGACACCCCCCGACGCCACCGTCGACTCGGTGGGCAAGTTCCTCGGCTGGCGGCTCGCGAAGGCCGGACTCGACCCCAAGGGGCGCACCACGATGTACTCCGAGGGCACCTCGTTCACCCCGTACCCCCGCGGTGCGGCCGTCGACCTGCCGATCATCTTCGCGCACCGCGACGTGGGCAGCACCAGCTGCCCCGGCGACGGCGGATACGCCCAGATGGACAAGATCCGCAACATCGCCGCGGAGGCCGCGAAGGGCACGAGCCCGAGCACCGATCTCGCGACGGACAACCCTCCGCCCGCGCGCGGTGCGGTACCCGACAGCAGTGCAGGGGCGCCGGCCACCGGATCGGCCGACAACGTGCAGAACCTCGTGCAGGAACTGATTCGGCTCGCCGACAATCACCCGCTGGCCCAGAAGTGGATCGCCGAAGGCGGCGAGGCCGGACGTCTGGGTACGGCATTGACATCGATCCTCCCCGTCAAGGGTGGATTCGAGAGCGCCCAGTTCGTCAACGGGGCCATCTACACCTCACCCAACGGCGGTGTGTGGACGGTGCTCGGTGAGATCTACCAGGCGTGGCAGAAGTCCGGGCTCGACGCTGGTGAGCTGGGGTTGCCCACCAGCGACGAGTACCGGGTGCCGGACGGTTGGCGATCGGACTTCGAGTTCGGTTCGCTGATCTTCAACGAGGTCACCGGTGTCGTCACGAAGGTGCTCCGCGCCTACAACGACGCCTACGAGGAGTCGATGCAGGCACCTGCACCGGCACCGGAAGCCGCGCCGGCACCTGAACCGGTGCCCGCGGGCTGACCTACGGTCACCGGCAGATACGAGTCACTGCCACCAGCGTTCGAGGATGCGGGCAACCCCGTCCTCGACGTTGGTGGCAGTGACTTCGTCTGCCACCGATTTGGCCTCGGGGTGCGCGTTCTCCATCGCGACACCGTGACGCGCCATCGACAGCATCGGGATGTCGTTGGGCATGTCGCCGAATGCGACGAGATGTTCGGCCGTCACCCCGAGATGCCGAGCGGCCTCCTGCAGCCCCGACGCCTTCGTGATCCCCGCCGCAGAGATTTCGATGAGGCCGTTGTCGGTCGAGTACGTCAGGTCGACGAGGCCGCGGAGCTCCGGAAGGAGTATCGCGGCCATCTCGGCACTGGTCGCACCCGGCTGCCGGATCAACAGCTTGATGGCGGGCTCGGCGATCACGTCGTGCTCGGCGAGTTCGGTGTTGTCCGGATTGAGCCACGCATGCTCGTATCCCGGTGAACTCACGAATTGGGGTGTCGCGGCATCGTGTGCGCTGGCCCCGATCCGTTCGGCCGCGAGCCCGCTCCCCGGCAGGACGGCGACCGCGAGCTCGGCGAGCCACGACAATTCGTCCGTGCCGAGCAGCGCGGCGCTGAGTATCCGGTCGGAGGCGCTGTCGTAGAGGACCGCGCCGTTGGCGCACACCGCGAGCGGCGCATACCGGAGTTGGTCGACCACCGGCGCGATCCACCGCGGCGGGCGGCCGGTCGCGAGGACGAACGGAGTTCCGGAATCGATCACCGCATGTACTGCGCTGCGGGTGCGATCGGAAATCCTCTCCGAGTCGTCGATCAGGGTGCCGTCGACATCTGTCGCGACAAGGCTCGGACGCTGAGGGCTCACTCCGTCATTGTGCCGAAGGGCCGTTTCCCGTCGCGCCCGGCTCTCCCCCAGCGTCGTCACCGGCCTCGCGACCGGTGCGTTCCGCCTCTTTGCGGGCACGACGTTCGGCCGCGACCCGCGCGTCCTCGGCGTTCGCTTCCTCGGGCGTCGGGGCCGAACCGCCGAGCCGCTTCGGCACCCAGTAGGCGCCCGGCTCGTGGCGATAGTCCTTCTGCGCTTCCTGCAGCATCCGCTCCATGGTGGTGTGCAGCTGCGCGGTCATCTCTGTGACAGGCTCGTACGGCTCGATCGGCGCCCCGACGATGATGGTGATGGGCGTGTTCGTCCGGCCGAGTCGCTTCGGGTGTCCTTTGGTCCACACCCGCTGCGACCCCCACAGCACCATCGGGACGACGGGCACACCGGCTTCGAGGGCCATCCGGGCCGCACCGGACCTGAATTCCTTGAGTTCGAAACTGCGGCTGATCGTCTCCTCGGGGAACACACCGACGAGTTCGCCTCTGCGTAGCGCCTCGACCGCAAGTCGATACGCTTCGCCGGCGCCTCCGCGGTCGACGGGGATGTGCTTCATGGCGCGCATCATCGGCCCGGAGATCTTGTTGTCGAAGACTTCCTTCTTCGCCATGAACCGGATGTACCGCTTGGTCTCACGTGCAGGTATGCCCGCGTAGGTGAAGTCCATGTAGCCCGTGTGGTTCATCGCGATGACCGCTCCCCCGGTCGCCGGGATCTGTTTCGCCCCGGAGATCCTGAATTTCAGGCCCTGCGCTGCGAACAGTGTGCGTGCCACGCCGATGATGGTCCGGTAGAAGGGTTCCACGTCGGTTAGCGTAGCCGGGTCCACGGCAGCAGACCGATCGCGATCGACGTCAGAGGCGACAGTAATGAGCACCACCACCCGAAAGTCCCGCCTGCTCGCGCTCACCGGCGCAAGCGTCGTAGTGGCCTTGACCACGGTGGGATGCGCGGGCGACGGGCAGTCCGGCATCCCCACCGAGAGCCCCGGACCACCCGCCGCTACGGAGACCGTCACTGCTTCACCCGCGACGACGGAAGCGCCCGCGGTACCGGTCGGTGACGTGCCGGGCAACGCCGCGGCGGCCGAGGCGCTGCAGGCGTGGGTGAACGACCTGGTGTCGGGGAACGACGTGACCGCCGAGTGCTGGACGATCGCCCCCGACCGGGCCGAGGCCATGTATTCGGACGTCGACGCGATCACTGCCGCAGTGCAGCGACCCGGGCAGGACGGCCAGTACGCGGTGACGTGGTCCGCCGACGGCACCGACGTGTCGGTGCTGCGCAGCGAGATCGCATCCGGATACGCGTGCCCGTACGTGCACCCGGCCGGCGGCGACATCTACACGGGTCGCGACGCCGTCTACGCGGTGGAACGGTTCCTCGGACGTGCCACAGGCGATCCGGTCCACTCCGACGACACCGAGGAGAACTACCCGCTGATCTGCCCGGGGAGGGAGATCTGGGATCCGTGGGGCACCGGCAGTCCGGGAGCACCGCCACTGTCGATGGTTCCGGATGCCCTCGGCGACGTGACGACATTCGACGCGGAATCGGGGACCTTCTCACCTCTCGACGAGGTCTACGGAAGTGTGACGATTCCGGTCGTCGAGGCAGGAACGGCTCGTGACCTGGTTGTCTACGTCACAACCGCATCGAACGGATACTGCCTGGGCGCAGTGGACTGAGCGGCTCCGCCTACCCTGGTGGTCACGTCGGCCAGCCCGTCAGGAGGCAACGAAGTGCAGATCACCAGCGTCGGACACGCCGGTTTCCACATCCAGACCGAAGCCGGGTCCATCCTGTGCGACCCGTGGGTCAACCCTGCCTATTTCGCGTCGTGGGTGCCGTTCCCGGACAACACAGCGCTGGATTGGGACGCGCTCGGTGACGTCGATTACCTGTACGTGTCGCACCTGCACAAGGATCACTTCGATCCGGGCACGCTGAGCAAGTACGTCAGCAAGGACGCGAGGGTGCTGCTGCCGGACTATCCGGTGCCGGAGCTGCGGCGTGAACTCGAGGCACTGGGCTTCACCAAGTTCCTCGAGACCACCGACTCCGTCAAGCATCGGATCACCACGGCCGGAATCGAGGTCGCTCCGCAGGCTCCGCTCGAGCCGGGCGAGCTCGACATCATGATCATCGCGCTCCGGGCGCCCGCCGACGGACCGATCGGCGACTCCGGTCTCGTCGTCTCCGACGGCGCAACCACGGTGTTCAACATGAACGATGCGCGTCCGATCGACATGGATCCGATGCACGACGCATTCGGCCGCATCGACATCCACCTACTGCAGTACTCGGGTGCCATCTGGTACCCGATGGTCTACGACATCCCGAAGAAGACCAAGGCAAACTTCGGCAAGCAGAAACGCCAGCGCGGCATGGACCGCTGCCGCAGCTACATCGAGCAGGTCGGCGCCACCTGGATCGTGCCGTCGGCCGGACCGCCGGTGTTCCTCGACGACGATCTGCGCGACCTCAACGACGACCACGGCGACGAGGGGAACATCTTCCCCGACCAGCACGTGTTCCTCGAGCAGCTGCGCATCCACGGGCGCGACGGCGGCCTGCTGATGATCCCGGGATCGACCGTGGATCTGGTCGGCAAGGATCGGATGACCCTCACTCACCCGATCCCGGACGAGCAGGTCGATGCGATCTTCACCGACAAGGCCGCCTATATCGAGGACATGGCGCAGCGGTTCGCGCCGATCATCGCGGCGGAGAAGGCCACATGGGCTCCCGCGGAGGGCGAGCCGTTACTGCACGCCCTGAAGGCGAAGTTCGAGCCGATCATGGCGCAGTCCGACCTGATCTGCGACGGCATCGGCTACCCCGTGGGTCTGGTGATGGGCTCGGGAGACGACGCCGAAACCGTCGTGCTGGACTTCCCGAAGCGGATCGTGCGCGAGCCCGTCGAGGGAGAAGGCAAGTACCGCTACGGGTTCCGCATCGCGCCGGAGCTGGTACGGACGGTCCTGCGCGACGACGAACCCGACTGGGTCAACACGATCTTCCTGTCCACCCGCTTCACCGCGTGGCGGATCGGCGGATACAACGAGTTCCTGTACACGTTCTTCAAGTGCCTCACCGACGAGCGGATCGCCTACGCGGACGGCTGGTTCTCCGAGGCCCACGACGACACGGCGTCGATCGAGCTGGGCGGCTACGAGATTCAGCGTCGCTGCCCGCACCTGAAGGCCGACCTGTCGAAGTTCGGCGTGGTCGACGGCACCACGCTCACCTGCAACCTCCACGGCTGGCAGTGGGATCTCGAGTCCGGTCGCTGCAAGACGTCGAAGGGTCACGAGCTGCGCAGCAGCAAACTCTGACGCATCGATGCGTGGTTCCGGTAGCTCCGGCTACCGGAACCACCCACGACTCCCACAGGTTAGGGTCTGCTCACACTTGTGGCAGTCGGCGGAGAGGCGTGATCCAACTTGACCAAGAGCACCACCGTTCCCGCACCCTCTCCGAGGAAGCGTCGACCGGCCCCCGATCGCTCGGTTCCCACTCCGCCTACCGCCCGGGCCATGTTGCCGGGTGACGGAACGCCGGTCTTCACCTCCGACGGCAGCGACTGGATCGCGACGTTCGCCGTGGGCGACGCCGCGCTGCCGTCCTCGACAACCGCGGTCTTCCTCGACGTCAACTGCGTCACCGACCGCAGCCTGATCGCCGAGGGCACCATGCACCGCGACACGGACTCACGGTCGTGGGTCCTCTCCGTGCGGGTTCCGGCCGGCTGGCGCGGCGCGTACACGTTCATTCCGTCGAACACACCGCTCACGGTTCCGGACGGCGACGAGGACCAGCGGAACTGGTGGATCGCCTTCCGCCGGGGCGCCATCGGGACATTCGAGGGCGCTGCCCCCGATGCCGAACCGCAGCGACTCCGGACGGGCGCACATCCGGAGGGCATCCTCACGACCGACACGGTGGAGCTCGACGGAATCCCTCGGCGCGTCGGCACCTACGTACCGCCGGTGCCGGGTCGCGGCACCGTGGTGTTGTTCGACGGCGACGAGATCCGCCGTCACCGGGTGCTCGCGGCGTTCGACCATCCCGAGAACGCCCCCGCGCGGGTGCTCGTCGTCGACCACATCAGTGCCGACGGCCAGGGACGCAACGTGCGGGCGTCCGATCTGACCGCCAATCCGCGCTTCCGCGACGACGTTCTCGCGTTCGCGGGCGAGCCCGTGACGGTGGGCGGCTGCTCGTACGGCGGACTCGCGTCGATGTTCTTCGCATTGACCCGGCCCGATGCCGTGCGCGGTGCCGCCTGCCTGTCACCGTCGATGTGGTGGCACGACGAGCAGGGCCGAGACGTACCGACCCTTGCAGATGCCGATGAGGGCGGCGAGGTACCCATCCTCAGCGAGGTGGGCTCACTCGAGTGGATGATGCTCGACGAGGTCACCGCAGCAGCAGCGCGGCTGGCCGCGGCCGGACATCCGATCCGTTCGAAGACCTTCGCGGGTGGTCACGACTGGGTGCAGTGGCGCGAGCGGCTGCCCGCGCTGATCACCGAACTGCTGATCACACAGAATTCCTGATCACACAGAATTGCTGATCACACGGTCTGGTCGCTCCGGATCGGCTTGACCGCGGGCCTCGGTGCGAAGACCGGCACGAGCAACAGCACCGCGCCGCCCGCGATCAACGCGAAGGGCCACCACTGACGGTCCGCGGTCGCCACGGTGGGTTCGGCAGCCTGCGCGGCGCCGCCCTTGGGCAGTGCTTCCGTCGCTTCCCGAACGTTGCCCGAGATGCTCTCGACGACGTTGCTGACCGGTCCGACGCCCGCGACGAGCTGACCGGTGCCGTCGGTCAGTTGCCTGCCACCGTCGTCGAGCAGGACCAGGCCGTCGAGCAGCTGCTGGGACCCGTCGGCGGCCTGGGACATACCCGCGACGAACTGCGCGTCCGGGTCGGTGAGTTCGTAGGCGAGCTGCTGCGCTCCGCCGCGCAGCTGCGCGAGCTGGTCCATCGTGTCCGGTCCGAGGCCCTGATTGTTCAGCATGCCGACCAGCTCCCGGATCTCCCCGGACGCCGAGCGCGACACCGGGTCACCGGACAGGTCGAGGGTATCGGCGACGGTCGTCAGCTTCGCGGTGACGCTGCCCTGCATCTCGCCGAATCCGGTGAGCCGGGTGACCACTTCGTCAACACCGCCGCTGACCTGGGATGCCCCGTCACCGAGCAGACCGACACCGCCCTGGAGTTGATCGAGCCCACCCGCGAGTTGTTCTCCGCCTGCCCTTGCCTGCCCGAGGCCGTCGGCGAGTTGCTTTGCGCCGTCGTCGAGTTGACGGCTGCCGTCGGTGAGCTGGCCGACTCCACCGCCGAGAATCGAGAGGGGAAGGCTGGCCTGCTGCAATGTGCTGCGGGCATCGGAGACGCCCTCGCCCCCGGCTTCCTGTTCTGCAACGGTGACGGTGGTGTCGGGTGAATCCAGATAGGCGAAGGTCGATCCGGCGCCCACGAGGGCGAGCCCGGACACGGCGGTGATCATGGTGAGCAGACGTGCACGCATGTGCGTCGACGCTAGAGCGTCCGGCTAAGAGCTTGCTGAGCAGCCCCGGGTAGGCAGCCATCGGCCGGCTACGAGGCCCACGACGAGCAGCGGCAATACCGTCGCGACGACCAGCCCGGACAGTGGAATCCATGTCGAGCCCACCGCGAACCCCGCGAACACACCGACCGACAGGATCTCACTCGTCAGGCCCACGACCGAGGTCACCGTCGCACGGGTGCGGCCCGACATCGTGTCCTGCAACCGGGCCTCGGCAACGACAGCGGTGTTGTGCAGCGCGCCGTATCCGAGCCCGATCGCGACGAACCCGCCGACACCGCCCGCGAGGGCGCCGACTGCGAGGGCGCCGACTGCGAGGAGCACTGCCCCCGCCATCACCACCGCGCCCATCACCCGACCACTCATCGACGCGGTCCGGCCCGCCGTCGCGGCACCGATCACCTGACCGACCACCGTCAGCGCCACCAGGACCGGCACCTGCTCGATGCTCGCACCACCTTCCCGTGCGAGCAGACCGAAGTACTCGTCGAAGGCAAGGCCTGCGAGCAGAGCGGCAGCGAGGATCACCGCGCGGCGCACCACCTTGTCGGTGCGCACTTCGGTCGTGCCCTCACGCAGTGCCCCGACGTAGCGGGCGAGCAACGTGTCGCGGGTGCCGTCGACCTCGTCGGCATCCATGACCCGGGGCGCGGACGGCAAGGTCAGAACCAGTGCCGCATTCGCGATGGTGATCGCCACGGACAACCATCCGACGAGCGCGTAACCACCGAGTTCGAACAGCGGCGCCGCCGACAGGATCGCGACGAAGACACACACCATCTCGCCGGCGTTCGCATATCCCGTCACGGCGGCGTACCTGCGCTCGGCGCCGAGCGCCGCGAGTTCGTCGTAGAGGAGCGCCTCGAAGGTGCCCGACTTCAGGGATTCACTGACGCCCCACAGCACGAAACCGGTCGCGAAACCCCAGACCGTCGGCCACAGCATCCAGATCGTGAAGGTCGCAGTGAACAGGGCGCCACTGCAAAGCAGCAGACCACGGCGCGACACCGTGTCCGCCCACGCGCCCGATGGAACCTCCGTCACGAACGCGACAACCGACCACAGCACGAACAGCAGCGAAATGCTCCCGGTGCTCAGCCCGCGGTCTTCGAACAGCAGCGCGTAGAGACCGTAGAGCGGCACCAGTTCGCGGGTGGCCGCATAGGCCACCGCCCGGACGGACAGCGAGGTCGAGGGGTCGAATCAACATCGTCGGCGCATGACTACAGCATGGCACTGCAGTTCGCTCGTGTCACGGACGACGTGTACGTCCGATACCGTCGTCGATTGTGAGCGAGGACAACGAACTGCACCGGCAACGCACCTACACGTGGGACGATCCGGCACCGACGTCGGCCGCCAATCGCGACATGAAGGGACTCGAGTTCCTGCGCGGGCTGATGGACGGCAGCATCCCCCATCACCCCACGTCACGGACATTGGGTTTCACCGTCACCGACGCGCGGGAAGGGTTCGTCGAAGTGACGTTGGAGGTGCAGGAGTTCCACGCCAACGCCGTCGGCAGTGTGCACGGCGGGGTGCTCGCCACGCTGTTCGACACGGCGATGGGATTCTCGGTGTCGAGCACGCTCGACGCGGGTGTCGGCTACACGACCCTCGACCTACAGGTGCGCTACCTCCGCGGGGTACAACCCGGCCACATCCTGCGCGTGCAGGGATTCTGCGAGCACGCCGGTCGCCGCACCGCGACCGCACGCGGAGAAGCGCGCGACGAGCAGGGCCGGTTGGTGGCGACCGGCTCCACGAGTTGCCTCATCCTGAGCTGACGTTCGGCAGCACCGGCGGTCAGCCGGTGGGCTCGAGCACCTCACGCCCGACGAACGGCACCAGCGCTGCGGGGACCTTGACGGTGCCGTCGGCCTGCTGGTGGTTCTCGAGCAGTGCCACGAGCCACCGCGTCGTCGCCAACGTCCCGTTGAGGGTCGCGGCGGTCTGCGGCTTGCCGTTCTCGTCGCGGTAGCGGACGCCGAGACGACGCCCCTGGAAAGTGGTGCAGTTCGACGTCGACGTCAGTTCGCGGTACCGCTGCTGCGTCGGCACCCATGCCTCGCAGTCGAACTTGCGGGCGGCCGAAGAACCGAGGTCGCCGCCGGCAACATCGATGACCCGGTACGGAACGTCGATCGCAGCGAGCATCTCGCGTTCCCACGCCAGGAGCCGCTGATGCTCTGCAGTGGCCTCCTCGGGCTTGCAGTAGACGAACATCTCGACCTTGTCGAACTGGTGCACGCGGATGATGCCGCGGGTGTCCTTGCCGTAGCTGCCTGCCTCGCGGCGGAAGCACGACGACCAGCCCGCGTATCGTTTCGGTCCGCCGGACAGGTCGAGGATCTCGCCCGAGTGGTAGCCCGCGAGCGGCACCTCGGACGTGCCGACCAGGTACAGGTCGTCGTCCTCGAGGTGATACACCTCGTCGGCGTGCTGACCCAGGAAGCCGGTGCCACGCATGATCTCGGGGCGCACCAGCACCGGCGGGATCATCATCGTGAAGCCGTTGGCCGTGGCCTTCTGCGCAGCGAGCTGGAGCAGACCGAGCTGCAGCAGCGCGCCGTAGCCGGTGAGGAAGTAGAAGCGCGCACCGGAGACCTTGGCGCCGCGCTCCATGTCCATCAGGCCCAGCGACTCACCGAGGGTGAGGTGATCCTTCGGCTCGAAATCGAACGTGGGCAGCTCACCGACCGTCTCGAGGGTGACGAAATCGTCCTCGCCGCCTGCCGGAGCGCCCTCCTGGACGATGTTGGAGATCGCCATGTGTGCCCGCTCGAGCGCGTCCTGCGCAGCAGTCTGCTCGGCCTCGAGTTCCTTGACCTTGGCCGCGAGCTCCTTCGAGCCGTCGAGCAGTGCGGGACGCTCCTCCGGGGACGCCTTGCCGACCTTCTTACCCAGCGCCTTCTGCTCGGCGCGGGCGTTGTCGCCCGCCAGCACAGCGGCGCGGCGGGAAGCATCCGCATCGAGCAGCGCGTCGACGAGACCGGGGTCCTCGCCTCGGGTGCGCTGCGAGGCGCGAACGGTGTCGGGATTCTCGCGGAGGAACTTGAGGTCGATCACGAAGAGGAAGCCTACCTTTGCCAGAGCTGCAGGTAGTCCTCGCGCCCGAACATCTGCGCCGCGTCCACCGCAGTGGGATGCCCGCCCAGCGGATCGGCGCCCGCCTCGGTGAGCATGCGCACGACCTCTTCCTCACCCTTGAAGACGGCACCGGCGAGCGGAGTCTGACCGCGGTCGTTCGCGCGATTCACGTCTGCGCCCTTGTCGATGAGGACGCGTACGACCGCAGCGTTCCCGCGGTACGCGGCGAGCATGACGAGGGTGTCGCCCGCACCGTTCGTCAGATTCGCAGGGACACCCGCCTCGATGTACGTCGCCAAGGTCTCACTGTCGCCTGCGCGCGCTGCGTCGAAACAACTCTGGGCGATCTCTTGGATCCGGGGATCGATCTGGTCGTCGGCCATGAACCGACGTTACCCGGACGCGCCCCTCCAGGGCATGATGGGAGGCGATGGCCGAAGACAAGAAGAAGAAGCCGGTACGGCGTCCGCCGTCAGCAGAGCTGACGCGACGCGCGTTGGTGTTCGTGGCCGCGGGCGCGATCCTCGCCGCGATCGCGACGTTCGTCGTCGCGGGCTTCGAGGGAACCGATACCACCGACGGAAACACCAGCGGTGCGTCCCCGTCGACCGGCGCCGTCGCCGGTGATGCGTTCGGTACCTCCACCAGCGGCGACTGCCTGACCTGGACGGCGCTCGATGCGAGCGACCTCGCGAAGGTGGAGTGCGATCAGACCCACCTGTTCGAGGTGGTCGAAGATATCGATCTGAGTGCGTTCCCCGGATCCGAGTGGGGACCGGGGTCACGCTTCCCGTCGGTCCTCCGGTTCACCGAACTCCGCGACGAGATGTGTGCACCTGCCGCGATGGACTATCTGGGCGGCCGCTTCGATCCGCACGGCAAGTTCAGCATCGGACTGATCAACCCCGGCGAAGCCGGCTGGGCGGCAGGCGAACGCACGTTGCGCTGCGGACTGCAGTTCTCGTCGACCACCGGAAATCTGCTGCCGATCAATGGCAGGGTCGCCGACCAGGACCAGTCCCGCGCGTGGGACGTCGGCCTGTGCATCGGCATCAACAACGGGGTCCCGGCCGATCCCGTCGAATGCTCGAAGCCGCATGCTTTCGAGGTGGTGGCGACGGTGGACCTGTCCGAGAACTTCCCGGGCGGACTGCCGGGCGTGGAGGATCAGGACGCCTACCTCGAGCGGACCTGCACGGATCGGGTCAACGAATACCTGGGCAACCCCGACGCGCTGCGGAACAAGACGCTGACCCTGTTCTGGGACAACCTGAACTTCGACAGCTGGCTCGCGGGCAGCCGCAAGGTCAACTGCTCTGTCGGTAAGCAGGTCGAGGGCGGCGGCTTCGCCTCCATCACGGGCAGTGCGAAGGGCGACATCCTCATCGACGGTCAGCCTCCGGTCGCGCCGCCGCCGCAGCCCGACGGCCGGTCGCTGCCCATCCCACTCCCCGGGGCCGCTCCCCTGCCGGGGTCCTGACCGATGGTGGAGATGAGCGACGAACGCTTCGAGGGACTCGTCTCGGATGCGCTCGACGAGATTCCCGCGGCACTCACGCGAGCGATCGACAACGTAGTGGTCCTGGTCGAGCCGCGGCACGAGGACGAACCGGACCTGCTGGGCCTCTACCAGGGAATCGCGCTCACCGAACGCGACAGCCATTACGCCGGGTCGCTACCCGACACGATCACGATCTATCGCGACGCGATCCTCGACATCTGCCACACCGACGACGATGTGGTGCACGAGGTCGCGGTGACCGTCGTGCACGAGATCGCACACTATTTCGGAATCGAAGAGGAGCGCCTCCACCAGCTGGGCTGGGGATAGGCGCTCAGAACTCTTACGGGATCAGACGCGTGCGGGAGTGTTCCGCTCGACCTCTGCGTTCTTCTTGTCGGAAGCCAGAAGGAAGTGGGGGCCAACCGTCGATGCCACGAGCAGCAGCAGGCAGCAGGCGCTGACGACGACCGCGCACGCGACCACGATGATCATGCCGATCAGTTCCAACATGCCCGAATACCTCCACGCTCGACGCAACATCGGAGTGCAGGGATATCGCACTCCACGGAAGTGCAGTGGACACGACACTCCGAGGTTCACCTTAACCGGCCGCCCGGCCCCGGCGAAGACCGGCGTCCCTCTGCGACTCTCCGCAACCATGAAAATGTGGGGTCGAGCCTGTATTCCGGGCTCGACCCCACATTTTCGTTCTTCGACAGGCCGCTCAGAGCCCTGTGTAGTGCGTCAGCTTCGGCGCACCGGCGAGCAGGGGTCCGAGGTCGGTGATCGCGCCGTCGCCCGCGCGGAACTTGCGGTACGCGGTGTCGTGCTCCTGCGACTGCCACTTCTCGACGACGACCCAGCGTGCCTCGTTCTTCTGGTCCACGAGGATCTCGATGCCGACGCAGCCGTCGAACGCACGGGTCTCGTCGAGGACCCGAGTCATGACCGTCTTCGCGTCGTCGAGCGCGTCGGCCTTGAACTCGAGCTCCAGCAGTGCGGTGAGCGCCATGTTCTCCCTTTCGTAGAATGCCATTTTCACGCTCTACATTTCCCGATCGCTCCGGGCCGCGCAATAGGCCGGTCCCGGGGGGAGAACTAGAACATGCTGTATCCGCCGTCGATCAGTGTCGTGCTCCCGGTCTGGAAACGCGACGCGTCGCTCGCGAGGTACACCGCGATGCCTTCGAAGTCCTCGGGCGTGCCCCAGCGACCGAGCGGCACCCGAGAGATGACGTTGCTGTTGAACACCTCGGATTCCTGCAACTGCCCGGTGAGGTCGGTTGCGATCCAGCCGGGAAGGACGCTGTTGACGCGGATACCGAACCGCGCGAACTCGACGGCGCACCCGTTGGCCATGGCCAGCACCGCGGCCTTGGTCGCGCCGTACGCCTGATTGCGGCCGGCGCCCTGGAGCGCGCCGAGGCTCGACGTCACGATCATCGAACCACCGGTGCCTTGTGCGACGAGAACCTTCGACGATTCCCGCAACGTGAAGTACGCACCGTCGAGATTGGTCGCCATCACTTTCCGGTACTGCTCCGTCGACGATTCCGGGAATTTCTGCAGGGGGCCGGTGATACCCGCGTTGACGACGACGATGTCGAGGCCGCCGAGAGCGTCGGCAGCGTCGACGACGCCGTCGATCACCGCCTGCTCGTCGGCCACGTCGACCGACCGCGTGATCACCTTCGTGCCGAAGCCGGCGAGTTCGGTTGCCGCGACCTCGAGCTTGTCGGTACTGCGACCCCACAGCGCCACGTCGGCGCCTGCGCGCGCGAGTCCGCGCGCCATGCCGAGCCCGAGACCGGCCGATCCGCCGGTCACCAGGGCCCGCTTACCGGTCAGATCGAACATGCCGCTCACCATGTATGACCTCGCTACTTGAACTCGGCAGCGATGTCGCGGCCGATGATTTCCTTCATGACCTCCGTCGTGCCACCGTAAATCGTCTGGATCCGCGCGTCCCGGTACGCGCGACCGATCGCGTACTCCATCATGTAGCCGTAGCCGCCGTGCAACTGCACACCCCGGTCGACGACACGCTTCTGAAGTTCGCTGGCCCACCACTTGGCCTTCGATGCATCGACCGCGGTCAGTTCCCCGGCATTGAGCGCGAGAATGCACCGGTCGACATGCGACTCGGTCACCTCGATCTCGGTGAGCATCTCGGCGAGCACGAAACGGGTGTTCTGCAGATCGCCGATCGGCTTGCCGAATGCCTTGCGCTCGAACACGTACTGCTTCGTCCACTCGTACGCCGCGCGCGCAGAGGTGATCGCACTGACGGCGATGCCGATCCGCTCGAGCGGCAGGTTCTCCATGAGATGGACGAACCCGCGGCCTTCGGTGCCGAGCAGATTCTCGGCGGGCACGCGTGCGTCCTCGAACACCAGCTCTGCGGTGTCCTGCGCGGCGAGGCCGACCTTGTCGAGTTTGCGTCCGCGGCTGAAGCCGGGGGTGTCGCGCTCGACGACGATGAGCGAGAAGCCCTTCGATCCGGCACTCGGATCGGTGCGACACACCACGATCACGAGATCGGAGTGAATACCGTTGGTGATGAACGTCTTCTGGCCGTTGATGACCCAGTCGTCACCGTCGCGCACCGCGGTGGTCTTGACGCCCTGCAGGTCGGAGCCGGCGCCCGGCTCGGTCATCGCGATGGCGCCGATGATCTCGCCGGAGGCCATGCGCGGCAGCCAGCGGGCCTTCTGCTCCTCGGTTCCGAGGTGCAGAAGGTACGGGATGGCGATGTCGTCCTGAAGTGCCAGGGTCGCACCGAACGACGTGGTGTTGGTGCGGGCCGTCTCCTCCTGGACGATCTGACGGAACCGGTAGTCGGTGACACCGGATCCACCGAACTCTTCGGGGACGCCGAGGCCCAGGATCCCGGCCTTGCCCGCCGCGAGGTACACGGACCGGTCGATGAGCCGTTCCTCTTCCCATCGTTCGTAGTTCGGTTTGACCTCGCGGGCGCAGAACTCGCGCACCGTTTCCCGGTACGCCTCGTGATCACTCTCGAAATGGGTGCGCTTCATGGGTGTCTCCTGGGAGTGGGCGTGTATCAGGCGTTCACGCGGTCGATCAGACCTGCGAGACGCTCCGAGATCAGGGATTCTGCGTCGGCGACGATGCGCGCGACGAGCTCACCTGCGGTGGGGATGTCGTGGATGATGCCCTGGACGGTGCCGACGGTCCAGATTCCGGCCTCCGGGTCGCCGTTCTCGTACACGAGTCGCCCGCGCGCACCGGCGACGAGTTCCTGCACGTCGGGGAACTGCCCACCCCGCTCGAGGATCTCGACGACCTCGCGGCTGACGGAGTTGCTGGCCACGCGCGCGGTGTTGCGCAGCGTGCGGAAGATCAGTTCGGTGTCGGTTTCCTTCGCCTCGACGATCGCTTCCTTGATCTTCTGGTGGATGGGCGATTCGACGGTGCACATGAAGCGGGTGCCCATGTTGATGCCGTCGGCACCGAGTGCGAGTGCGGCGACGAGGCCGCGTCCGTCACCGAATCCGCCCGAGGCGACCATCGGGATGGTGATCTGCTCTGCTGCCGCGGCGATCAGGACGAGGCCGGGGATGTCGTCTTCACCGGGGTGTCCTGCGCATTCGAATCCGTCGATGCTGATGCCGTCGACACCGATATCCTGCGCCTTGACGGCGTGGCGGACACTGGTGCACTTGTGCAGCACCTTGATTCCGGCGGCGTGGAAGTCCGGCAGGTGCGGCGCGGGGTTGGATCCTGCGGTCTCGACGATCTTGATGCCGGAATCGATGATGACCTGACGGTATTCGTCGTACGGCGGCGGTGTGATCGACGGCAGGATCGTGAGGTTGACACCGAACGGCTGGTCGGTGAGCTCGCGGGTGCGGGCGATCTCCTTCTCGAGATCCTCGGGGGTGGGCTGGGTGAGCGCAGTGATCATGCCGAGTGCACCGGCATTGGCGACGGCGGCGACCAGTTCGGCGCGGCCGACCCACTGCATACCGCCCTGCACGATGGGGTGACGAACTCCGAAGGTTTCGGTGAAAGCGGTGGACAGCACGAAAGAGCTCCTCGCGGTGAGACGTTCAGGTGGTGGCGTGGTTGCCCACGATACGCAGGGCGATCACGATGTAGCGGTCGGCGACCTGCGCCGGGGTGAGTGGTCCGTCGAGTTGGTACCAGCGGGCGATGGATTGGAGCATGCCGAGCATGGCCCGGACGGTCTCCTCGGCATCGTCGACGTCGAAGACCCCTGCCTCGACACCGTCACGGACGAGGTCGAGCATGATGAGTTCGAGACGCTTTCGCGTAGCAGCGTAAGTACGGCGGTTTTCGAACGAGACGTGGCGCAGTTCGGAATCCAGCCCGGAACGCATGGCGCGGTACGTCATGTTGAGCACGATCGCCTCGACGGCATTGGAGAATCGGTCCACCGGGTCGGCGCCGCCGTCCCCGACCGAGGCCAGGACACGGTCGATGAGGTCGAGGACGGCGGCGTCGAGCAAGGTGACGAGAACGGCTTCCTTGTTCTCGAAGTGGTAGTACAGCGCAGGCACCGTCACACCGACCCGGCGGGCCAGGTCGCGCACGGTGGTGCCGTGGAAGCCGTTCTCGCTGAAGGCTTCCAATGCATGTTCGAGGATGGGGTCGTACCGCAACGGTTCGAAAACCCGCCAATCCGTGGACCTCGTCTCGGGCTGTGCGGTCATCGACCCCCTCCTCTCGCGTGTGCGTGCTGCGGTGTCTAGCGCGGTGCCATGCGGATGGCGCCGTCGAGACGGATGACCTCACCGTTGAGCATCGCGTTGGACACGATGTGCGCAGCGAGCGAACCGTATTCGGCGGGATCACCGAGGCGGGCCGGGTGCGGAACCTGCTGGCCGAGCGAGGCCTGGGCCTCTTCCGGCAGCGAGCCGAGCAGCGGGGTCTTGAACAGGCCCGGAGCGATGGTCACGACACGGATGAGCAGCGAGGCGAGATCACGGGCGATCGGCAGGGTCATGCCGACGACGCCACCCTTCGACGCCGAGTACGCGGCCTGCCCGATCTGGCCGTCGAACGCGGCGACGGAGGCGGTGTTGATGATGACGCCGCGCTCGCCGTCGATCGGCTCGGTCTTCGAAATACGCTCGGCTGCCAGTCGGATCACGTTGAACGTGCCGATCAGGTTGACGTCGATGACCTTCTTGAAGCCGTCGAGCGGGAAGGCGCCCTTCTTGCTGACGGTCTTCATGGCGTTGCCGATGCCGGCGCAGTTCACCGCGACGCGCAGCGGGCCGAGGGACTCGGCGAGGTCCAGTGCCGCCACGACGGCAGCCTCGTCCGTGACGTCGGCGGGCGCGAAGCGCGCACGGTCGCCGAGCTCCTTGGCGACGGCCTCACCGTTGGACGACGGGAGGTCGATGATGACGACGGTGGCGCCGTCGGCGATCAGTGCCTTGGTGGTGGCCAGGCCGAGGCCCGAGGCACCGCCGGTGACGACGGCGACGCTGTCGTTGACGATCATGAAATACCCCTTCGAATGGTGTTGTGTATCAGATACGTTCGATGATGGTGGCGTTGGCCATGCCCGCGCCCTCACACATCGTCTGCAGGCCGTAGCGGCCGCCCGTCGACTCGAGATGGTTGACGAGTGTGCTCAGCAGGCGGGTGCCCGACGAGCCGAGTGCGTGGCCGAGCGAGATCGCGCCGCCCCACGGGTTGAGCTTGGCCGGGTCGGCACCGAACTCGTGCGCCCATGCGAGCGGCACGGGCGCGAATGCCTCGTTGACCTCGTATGCGTCGATGTCGTCGATGCTCAGGCCCGACTTGGCGAGGATCTTCCGTGTGGCCGGGATCGGCGCGGTGAGCATGAAGACCGGGTCGTCACCTGCGACGGCGAACGAGTGGAAGCGGGCGCGCGGGGTGAGACCGAGCTTGTTCGCCAGCTCCTCGCTCATGATCAGCGCTGCGGATGCACCGTCGGTGAGGGGCGAGGAGTTACCGGGGGTGATGACCCACTGCGCCTCGGGAAAACGCGCAGCGTATTCCTCGGTATAGAACGACGGCTTCAGACCGGAGAGCCCCTCGGGTGTGGTTGCGGCGCGCACGGTCTCGTCGACGGTGTGCTGCACCTGCTCTCCTGCCGCGTTGGCGACCTCGATCGGCACGATCTCCTTGTCGAAGTGGCCTGCGGCGATCGCAGCAGCGGCGCGCTGGTGCGACTGCGCGGAGAACGCATCGAGGGCGTCGCGGTCGAACTTCCACTTGGCGGAGATCAGCTCTGCGGAGATGCCCTGGTTGACCAGACCCTCGGGGTAGCGGGCGCGGATGCTCGGACCGTGGGTGTCCTTGCCCATCGACGAGGTGCCCATCGGGATACGGCTCATCGATTCGACGCCGCATGCGATGACCATGTCGTAGGCACCTGCGATGACGCCCTGTGCCGCGAAGTGCGCGGCCTGCTGGCTGGACCCGCACTGGCGGTCGATGGTGGTGGCGGGAACGGACTCGGGGAATCCGGCCGCGAGCAGCGCGGTACGAGAGATGTTGAGCGACTGCTCGGAGGCCTGGTTCACGCACCCGCCGATGACATCGTCGACCTGCGCGGGGTCGATGCCATTGCGCTCGACGAGCGAGCGCAGCACGTGCGCGAGCAATTCGACGGGGTGGGTTCCCGAGAGTGCGCCTCCGGGCTTGCCTTTGCCGACCGCGGTGCGGACGACGTCGACGATGACTGCGTTGGTCATGGTGACTCCTGAATTCGAGCGGGTTGGCTTGGTACGGCCCGGTGGCGTGGGAATCGTCGCCGCGCCACCGGGCCGAGCTGTCGGGGCCGAGCCTGTCGGGGCTACAGCCTCGAAGTCAGCGGCCCTTCCACACGGGCTGCCGCTTCTGCGCGAACGCAGTGGGGCCCTCGATGGCGTCCTCGCTGGTGAAGACGACCTTCAAAGCTTCGACATTGGCGTTCCACGCCGCGTCTTCCCAGTCGGGAAGGTTCGCCGTACGGTAGATCATCGACTTCGATTCGCGGACCGACAGCGGCGCGTTGGCAGCGATCGTCTCGGCGATCTCGAGTGCGACGTCGAGGGCGGTGCCGGCAGGTGCGACGCGATTGACGAGACCGTATTCCTTGCCCTGCGCAGCGGAGATCGGTTCGCCGGTGAGGGCGATCTCGAGGGCGATCTTGCGTGGGATCTGCTGCTGGAGGCGGATCACGCCGCCTGCCGCAGCGAACAGGCCACGCTTGACTTCGGGCAATCCGAGTTTGGCTTCCTCGTCGACCACGGCGAGGTCGCTGGCGAGGACGAGTTCGGTTCCGCCGCCGAGCGCGAAGCCGTTGACGGCCGCGATGGTGGGCTTGCTGATCCAGTGCTGCGCGTATCCGGCGAAGCCCCATTCGGGGTGACCGGCAGCCGAGGTGTCCTCGCCTGAGGCGATGGCCTTGAGGTCGGCGCCCGCGCAGAACGCACGGCCGGAACCGGTGATCACGATGACACGGACGTCACCGTCGTTCTCGGCCTGTTCGAGGAAGGCGCCCACTGCGGTCGACAGCGCGCCGTTGACGGCGTTGAGCGCCTTCGGCCGGTTCAGCGTGATGATCGCGACCCCACCGCGTACTTCGTACAGCGCAGCAGCGTCGGTTGCCGTCGTATCGTCGGCCATTTCGTGCCCTCCCAAGTCCGGACCCTCTACTTATCGATCGCTAAAGAACTACCACGGAACGATCGCTCGGTCAATGGCTACGTTCTATCTAGCGCCCGATCAGTTACGCGTGGTAATGATTGCGAGGGCGATCGGCACGAGACCGATGCGTCCCACACACGGCGGGAGAACAATGCAGGCAGCACATCTGACCGAGAACATCGGACCCGACGGCATACACACCGTCGACATCCCCGAACCGACCCCCGGCCCGGACCACGTCGTCGTCGACCTGCACGCAGCAGGCGTCTCGTTCCCCGACCTACTCCAGACCAGCGCCGGCTACCAGGTGGTTCGCCCACTTCCCTGCGTTCTCGGCTCCGAAGGCGCAGGCATCGTCCGCTCCGCACCCGCAGGCAGCGGGTTCACCCCCGGCCAGCGGGTTGCCGTGCTCGCACACGGCGGCGCGTGGCAGCAGACGGTCGCCGTCGACCCCCGGTCGGTGTTCGCGCTCCCCGACCACGTGTCGCTCACGGCAGCGGCCGGTATGCCACTGAACTACCTGACGGCTCACTTCGCCCTCGACGAACGCGCACGTTACCGCCCCGGAGAGACGGTGCTCGTCCACGGCGCCGCAGGCGGTGTCGGCGTCGCCGCGCTCAATGTCGCTGCGGCACTCGGCCTCGAGACGATCGCCGTCGTGAGCACCGACGACAAGGCCGAGGTGGCCGGAGCCAACGGAGCGACCCACGTCATCCGTGTCGACGGATTCAAGGACAGAGTCCTCGAACTCACCGGCGGACGAGGCGTCGACATCGTGCTCGACCCCGTCGGCGGCGACCGGTTCACCGACAGCCTCCGCAGCCTCGCGCCGGGTGGTCGCGCCGTGGTACTCGGCTTCACCGGCGGCGAGATCCCGATCGTGAAGGTCAACCGCCTTCTGCTCAAAAATATCTCGGTGGTCGGCGCGGGCTGGGGCGAACACATCCGAATGCTTCCCGAGTACCCCGCGGAGCAGTGGAACACGCTCGAACCCCTGCTGCGGTCGGGCGCCCTACGGGTCCCCGAACCCACCGTCCACCCCCTGACCGAGGCCGCGGACGCGCTGAACTCACTCGCAACCCGTTCCGCCACAGGAAAAGTCGCACTCTCACTTCGATAGCGACACCGAACCCGAAGGACACCGCATGACCGAGAACCCCACCAACGATCTGCCCGGCGTCGACGTCGAGGTCACCGACGGCATCCTGCGCGTGACGATCAACCGCCCCGCGCGCATGAACGCCGTTCAGGCGGTTACGCTCACCGCCATCGGCGACGCTTTCGAGAAGTACGCGGACGACGACTCCATCCGCGTCGCCGTCCTCACCGGTACCGGACGGGCCTTCTGTTCGGGCGCCGATATTGCCGGCCGCGATCTGTCGGTACCGCCGAGCAGCGAGACCATCGATGCCGGAAACCGGGTGGCCGCACTGCTCCGCACCTTCCCCCGACCCGTCATCGGCGCTGTGAACGGTGCCGCAGCCGGAATCGGTGTGTCGCTGGCACTTTCGTGCGACCTCACCGTCGCGAAGGAGTCCACGTACTTCCTTCTCGCGTTCACCAAGATCGGCCTGATGCCCGACGGCGGCGCCACCGCCCTGGTCGCCGCGTCGGTCGGACGCGCCCGCGCCCTGAAGCTGGCGCTGCTCGCCGAGCGTCTCCCGGCTCCCGAGGCGCTCGCGGCAGGGTTGATCGCCGAGACCTACCCGGACGACGAATTCGACACAAAGGTCGAGGAACTCGCGAAGCGACTCGCGGACGGCCCGACTCCCGCCTTCGCGTCCACCAAGCATGCGATCAACGACGCGACGCTCACCGAACTCGACAATGCCTTCACCCGCGAGTGGGACGGGCAGATGAAGCTGCTCGCCGGGCCGGACTTCAAGGAAGGGGTCAGCGCTTTCCAGGAGAAGCGGCCCGCGAACTTCCGCGCGAACTGATCACGCAACCGGTCGGGGCACGTCACCTGCAGGGCGCTGTCCGTGCAGGCACTGTCACGCAGGAGGATGGGCCCCGACCGTCTTGAGCGCGATCGCCACGTACTTCTTCGCGACCTCCGGCGGGCTGAGCGTTCCCTCCGCGTGGTACCAGCGGGGAATCGACTGGCACATCCCGAGCAGAGCACGCGTGGTCTCGGCGGAATCGTCGACGTCGAACGCTCCCGAGGCGGTACCTTCTTCGACGATCTGCCGCACGATCTGCTCGATTCCCTTACGTACCGCACGGTAACGCTGGCGGTTCTCGGGGCTCAGGTACCGCGCCTCACCTTCGAGCGCCGCGAGTCGCGCGCGCATCGTCATCCGCAGCACGATCGCTTCGATGACATTCGACAGGCGCTGCACGGGATCGGTGCCGCCGTCGGCGTCGGCCGCGTGCGAGCGTGAGAGCACATCGCTCGTCGACAGCTCGAGCAAGGCGATGAGCAGGCCTTCTTTGTTCTCGTGGTGGTAGTAGAGCGCGGGCACCGTGACCCCGACCCGCCGCGCGATCTCACGCACGGACGTGCCGTGGAAGCCTGTTTCGTAGAACGCGTCGAGACTCGCCGACAGGATCGGGGTGAGCTCCATCGGTTCGAGGGTGCGCCAGTCCGGAGCAACGGCCTCTGCCGCGGCGACTGTGTCGTCGGTCGAACTCCCCATGAACTCATCCAACCTATCGATCGCTATACCCGGACGGCTCGAGGATACCTGTGCAGGTACCCGGATAGACCGGACCGTCGCTGTCGGCACTTCAGCCGGCATGGCCGGTCGATTCGCGCACCACGAGCTGGGTGGGCAACACGAGCGACCCCGGTTCGGCGACCCGCTCGTAGGCGAGACGACCCAGCATCTCGATCGCCTGCGCTCCGGCGTCCTCGGTGCGCTCCGCGAGCGTGGTCAGGGAGGGCGTGCAGATCGCCGACCCGAACATGTCGTCGAACCCGACGACGCTCATCTGCTCCGGCACCGAGATTCCCCGTTCCCGCAATCTCCGCAGGACACCGATCGCGAGCATGTCGTTGTGGCAGACGACTGCGGTGGCGCCCGCGGCGACGGCGGCATCTGCCGCCGCCGGTCCGCTCCCCAAAGTTGGCGAGTACGGCCCGAATCGACGAACCTGTATGTCGTGCAGTTCAGCCGCGGCCTGCAGACCTGCCCAGCGTCGCGCACCCGACCACGATTCCGGCGGTCCGCCGAGTACAAGGAGCGCCCGGTGGCCGAGTGAGGCGAGGTGGTCGACGATCTGGCGAGTACCCGAGTCGTAGTCGGCGACGACGCACGAGACGCCACGGGTCGCACGGTTGACCAGCGTGACCGCATTCAGTTCGGCCACCGAGCGCAGGTCGTCGTCGGGTAACCGTGACGCGCTGAGGACGAAGCCGTCGACGGCCGGGCCGAGCCGCGACACCAGCTGCCGTTCCGTTGCGGCACTCTCCTTGGTGTTGCCGAGAACGAGCGTGCGGCCCGCCGCGGCGGCAGCGCGTTCCGCACCGTTGATGATGCCCGCGAAATACGGGTTCGTGATGTCGGGAACCAGCAGAGCGAAGGTGTTGGTGCGTCCCGACTCGAGTGCCCGCGCCATCGGGTTCGGGGTGTACCCGAGTTCGGTGGCGATCCCGAGGACGTGTTCGCGAGTGGTGATGTTGACCCGGTCCGGATTGGTGAACGAACGGGACACGGTGGATGTGGCCACGCCTGCGGCACGTGCGACGTCGGTGAGGGTCGCTCGTTTACGGGGCGGCACACGCTGGTGTTCAGGGGGCATGAAGACCAGTATGGCAAAAAATGGCAAGCGATTGCCGTGTGATGCCCGCCACCCTTACCGTCGAGAACACCGACAATCGATGTAGCAATCCCGAAGGGGCTATCCCATGACAGAAACGACCACCGTGCAGCGCACGCCGCGCAAGGCGGCGTTGGCAGCGTGGAGTGGCAGTGCGCTCGAGTACTACGACCTCGCGATCTACGGCACCGCCGCCGCACTCGTCTTTCCCACCATCTTCTTCCCCGAAGGCAACCAGGCCGTCGCCACCGTCGCGTCCCTCGCCACCTTCGGTGTTGCATACGTCGCCCGGCCGTTCGGCTCGTTCCTGATGGGCCACATCGGCGACCGCTTCGGCCGCAAGCAGATCCTCATCGGCACCCTTCTGCTGATGGGCGTCTCGACGTTCCTCATCGGCTGCCTGCCCACCTACGACCAGGTCGGCATGCTCGCACCGATCCTGCTGGTCACGCTCCGACTGCTCCAAGGCCTCTCGGCCGCGGGCGAACAGGCAGGCGCCAACTCGATGTCGTTCGAGCATGCCCCCGACGACCGGCGCGGATTCTTCACCAGCTGGACGCTCAGCGGCACCCAGGGCGGCCAGGTATTGGCGCCGCTGGTGTTCCTGCCCATCATCGCCCTGCTGTCGGAAGAACAGCTGCACGCATGGGGCTGGCGTATCCCCTTCTGGATCAGCGCTCTGCTCTTGGTCGTCGGGTTCATCATCCGCCGCACCCTCGACGAAACCCCCGAGTTCCACTCCGAGAAGAAGCACGCCGAGGTGCCGCCCGCTCCCCTGGCACTGCTGTTCCGGCACCACTGGCGCGGAGTGCTGCGCGTCTTCTTCGCCTCGTTCATCGCGATGGTCAACACCGTGTTCCAGGTCTTCGCCCTGAACTTCGCGACCTCCGACGAATACGGCATCGGAATCAGCTCGACCACCATGCTGTGGCTCGCGATCGTCGCGAACGTCATCGCGGTGGGCACGATCCCGGTCTGGGCCTCACTGTCCGACCGGGTCGGCCGCAAACCCGTATTCGTCTCCGGGCTCATCGGCACCGCGGTGATGGCCACCGTGTTCCTGTGGTCGATCTCCCTCGGCAATGTCACCCTCGTGCTGATCACCGGCATCCTGCTCGCCGGAATCATCTACAGCATGCCCAACGCGGTGTGGCCCGCCACCTACGCCGAGTACTTCCCCACCAGCGTCCGGCTCTCCGGAATGGCGATCGGCACTCAGTTCGGGTTCGCGCTCGCCGGATTCACTCCCGCCATCG
The DNA here is from genome assembly GCF_042730275.1 of Rhodococcus sp. NPDC060086. Lineage (NCBI taxonomy): Bacteria > Bacillati > Actinomycetota > Actinomycetes > Mycobacteriales > Nocardiaceae > Rhodococcus > Rhodococcus sp. NPDC060086. Next base: position 34,690 of record NZ_JBHWWZ010000005.1, on the reverse strand, counting down.
CAGGCGCACTGATGGGCGGCGACGCCGACAACTGGTACCGCGTGGCCCTGTTCGCACTGGGCGCCGTCGTCATCTCGCTGATCGCGGTCCTGTCCGGCCCGAAGGCCACCCACACGGTACTCACTCGCGATCTCGGACAGCGACCCACCGCCGACGCGGGCACCCGCATCCCGGCCGGAGTCGCGGGATGACCGGCCGGCCCATCCTCGCAGTGCTGGGCGGCCCCAACCTCAATCTGCTGGGGCAACGCGAACCCGCGCTCTACGGCACCGCGACCCTCGCAGACCTGGAAGCACTCTGCACCCGGGTGGCCGACGAACTCGGCTACGACATCGACTTCCGGCAGTCCAATCACGAGGGCGACCTGGTCGACTTCGTCCACGAAATCCGCGACACGGCCTCCGGACTCGTGGTCAATGCCGCGGCCTACACCCACACATCGATCGCACTACACGATGCGCTGGTCACCGTGGCCGCGCCGGTCATCGAAGTCCATCTGACCAATGTCCATGCGCGAGAGGAATTCCGACACGTGTCCTACGTCGCTCCTGTCGCGGCCGCCGTCATCGCCGGATTCGGTGCCGCCGGCTACGACTTCGCCCTCCGCCACCTCGCCTCGCTCGACACCCACCGGGAGATCCACCGTGTCCACCAGTAACACCGTGTCCACCAGTAACCCCGACCGCACCTCGTTCCTCCTCGGGCTGGTGGGCGCCGGAATCGGCGGATCGCTCACCCCCGCCATGCAGGAACGAGAAGGACTCGAATCCGGTTTCAACCTGACCTACCGCCTGATCGACGCCGAGAAGATCGGATTCGACGCTACCGATCTTCCCGAAATCCTCTCCTGGGCACAGCGCCTGGGATTCGACGGGCTCAATATCACTCATCCGTTCAAGCAGCACATCATCCCGCTCCTGGACGAACTCTCCGACGATGCCCATGATCTCGGCGCGGTCAACACCGTCGTCTTCCGCGACGGCAAGGCACTCGGCAGGAACACCGATTGGTCCGGCTGGGGGCGCGCATTCCGCCGCAGGCTGCCCAACGCCGTCACCGATCGAGCAGTTCTCGTGGGTGCAGGCGGCGCCGGTGCTGCCGTCGGCTACGCACTCCTCGACCACGGCGCCGCGCATGTGTCGATCATCGACACCGATACGCAGAAGGCCCAGGAGTGCGCGACCCGCCTGGCCAAGCGGTTCGGTGACGACCGGGTCTGCGCAACCGGCGACCTCGCCGGGGCACTCGGCGACGCACAGGGACTCGTCAACGCGACGCCGATCGGCATGACCGGCCACACCGGACTCCCCGTCCCAGCCGACCTCGTACGCGACGACCTGTGGGTATCCGACGTCGTGTACTTCCCACTCGAAACCGAACTCGTCCGGCTCGCGCGGTCACGCGGCTGCCGCGTCGTCCCCGGCGGCGGCATGGCAGTGTTCCAGGCGGTCGGAGCCTTCGAATACTTCACCGGCCGCACACCGGACGCCGAGCGGATGGTGCGTCATTTCGAGGAGCTGAGCCGCTGATGCACAGCAGTCGTATCAGAAAGGGCAGTCGAATCCGAAAGGGCATCGCAACCGTTTCGCTGTCCGGAGTCCTCGACGACAAACTCGATGCCATCGCCGCCGCGGGCTTCGACGGCATCGAAATCTTCGACAACGACCTCGTCGCCTCACCGCTCTCACCACGCGAGGTGGCTCGACGCTGCGCAGATCTCGGACTGTCGATAGACCTGTTCCAGCCGGTACGCGACATCGAAGCCGTTGCCCCCGAGCGCTTCCCTGCGGTCTTGCATCGCGTGCGGCGCAAGCTGGAAGTGATGACCGAGCTCGGGGCAACCGTGTTCCTCGCCTGCTCCAACGCGCTGCCCGACGCCGTCGGCGACGTCGATCTGTCGGCCGAACAGCTGCACGCCGTCGGAGAACTCGCCGCGTCCTTCGGCGTCACCGTCGCCTTCGAGGCGCTGGCATGGGGCCGGCACATCAACCGGGTCGGGCAGGCCTGGACGGCGGTCGAACGTGCCGGCCACCCGGCGATCACACTGGCTGTCGACACGTTCCACATGCTGGCAAGGGGTGACGACGCTGCAGCGCTCACCGGCATCCCCGGCGACCGGATCGGATTCCTGCAGGTTGCGGATGCGCCTGTGCTCGACATGAACGTGCTCGAATGGAGCAGGCATTTCCGGTGCTTCCCGGGGCAGGGCACCCTCGATGTCGCCGGCGTCGTCGCCGCGGTCCTCGAATCCGGGTACACCGGCCCGGTGTCACTGGAGATCTTCAGTGATGTCGTTCGTGAGGCAGACCCGTTCGTGACCGCGCGCGACGGCATGCGGTCGCTCGTCTTCCTCGAAGATCAGCTCGGTGCCCGCCTGTCCGGCGCGCTCCGTGAGACGCTCACCGCCGCTCCGCCCGCGCCGCAGCGCACCGATGTCGCCTTCGTCGAACTCGCAGCGCCCGCCGGCTCCGCCTATGCCGAACTGCTGACGGGTCTCGGCTTTCACATCGAGGGACGGCATCGCAGCAAGCCGGTGGTCCGATGGCGCAACGGCGGCGCAGACGTGGTGCTCAACGAACAACCCGCGGCCGGACCGGCCGCGACCGCGCTGGGGCTCGTCGCACCTCCGGTGTCGGATGTCGCCGAGCGCGCCGCCGCCCTGCTGTGGCCTGCGGTCGACCGCACCCGCGGTGCAGGCGAAGCCGATCTGCCCGGCATCACGTCGCCGTCCGGGTTGCACGTGTTCGTCAGTTCGGAACCCGGAGACGCCGACGATTGGCGCACCGATTTCGTCCCGTCGACCGAGGCTGCGCCGGAGCACGGCTGGCTGGGCCTCGACCACCTCGACGTGACCGTCCCCTCCGATGTACTCAATCAGGAATTGTCCTTCTTCCGAACCCTGTTCGGGCTCGAACCGGAGACTCCCGAGGAGTACATCCAGCCGCAGGGGCGGCTGCGGATCCGCGCGCTCCGAGCGAAGAAGGGAGACCTGCGGGTCGCCCTCAACGTTTCGGAGACCGGAGCGGACGTTCCGCAGCGGCACGGTATCCCGCAGCAGCACGGTATCTCGCAGCTGGCGTTTGCGACGGCCGATGTGGTCGCCGAGGTGAGGCGCGCCCGCGCGAACGGTGTCGAATTCCTGCGGCCGCCGGAGAACTATTACGTCGACCTCGACGCACGGTTCGCCCTCGACACCGCGCTACTCGCCACGTTGCGCGAGCACGGTCTGCTGTACGACCGGGTCGGCGACGGCGAACTGCTGCACGCCTACACGCTTCCCGTGCAGGGTGGATTCCAGGTCGAACTGCTCGAACGGCGCGGTGGTTACGACGGATACGGAGCATCCAACACGCATGTGCGGTTGGCCGCACCGCGGTAAGTCACTGTCAGCGGGGCGCGAGGTCTTCCCCGCACGCTTTTTGCCAACTGTCCTCGAGCACGCGCGGCTTACAGGCCTGGTATCCGCCGGTCACCAGTACGACAACCGCGACGATCAGGAGAGCGAACGACGCCGTCCACCCTGTCGTGGCGTCGTGCAGGATGCCGAACAGTAGCGGGCCGAGGCATGCGACGGCATAGCCCACGCCCTGCGTGAATCCCGACAGCGCGGAGGATCCCGCCTGCGTGCGGGTACGGAGATTGATCAGGGTCAGCGCCATCGGGAAGGTGCTGGGCCCGAGGCCGAGCAGCACGATCCACAGGATGGGCACGCTCATGGGCGCCAGCCACAGCCCTGCGAATCCGACGAGCATGCAGGCCGCACATGCCAGCACAACGGGAAACGGGTTGTACATCCGAGCGCACAGCGTCGGGCCGCCGAATGCACCGACGAGCCCCATCAGCGAGAACAACCCGACCATGGCACCACCGAAAGCGGGGCTCGCGCCCGCGTCGCCGAGGATGTCGGGAATCCACGTGAACATCGAGTAGGTGACCAGTGAGGTCATGCCGAACATTCCGGCCATCCCCCATCCCACCGGCGAACGCCAGACCTGGCCGTGTGTCTGGGGGGTGACCGACGATCGATCTTCCTGTGCGGCGGCCCCGCGGCGTCGGAGCAGGACGACGATCCAGGGCAGTGCCGCAGCGAATCCCATGGCCGCCCAGACACCGAGCGACACGCGCCAGCCGTACGCGTCGGAGAGCGGCACCGCGACGAATGCGGGTGCGATGGTGCCGAGTTGGACGCCGACGATATACACCGAACTCACCACGGCCAGGCGATCCGAGAAGTACCGCTTCACCAGTGGCGGGATGACCACGTTGCCGATACCCATTCCGCCCAGCGCGAGCGCCGACAATGCGAGCAGGACCCACGTGTCGGACACGAGGGCACGCGTCGCCATGCCGACACCGGCCATGAGCATTGCGACCAGCGCCGTCGCTTCGAGACCCCACCGTCGTGCGAGGAACGGGGTGGCGAATCCGAAGAGCGCGAACATCGCGGTCGGCATCATCCCGAACACGCCGACGAGAGTGGACGAGAAGCCCAGTTCGTCGCTGATCGCGGAGGCCAGCGGGCTGAAGGAGGTGACGGCGAGCCGGAGCACGAGTGCGGACATGACGATGGCACAGAAGACGAGCAGACGGCCGCGTAGAAGACTCACTCGACAAATCATAGGATGATGGGATGACATTCGGAGAACCCGTTCGCCGCTCCAGCCTGATCTCGCAGGTCACCGAACATCTGCGCAGCGAAATCTGCAGCGGACGCTGGGCCGTCGGGGAGCGCATTCCCACCGAACCCGAACTTTGTGCACTCACCGGAACGGGCCGCAACACCGTCCGCGAAGCAGTGCAGTCACTCGTGCACACCGGCCTTCTCGAACGCCGTCAGGGTTCCGGCACGTACGTCGTCGCGACCTCCGACATCGGCGGCACTCTCGGCAAGTACTTCGCGACCGCACACGAACGTGACGTGCTCGAACTGCGGCAGACCCTCGACGTCACCGCCGCCGTTCTCGCCGCGCGCAGGCGCACCTCCGACGACGTCGCGCGGCTCGAGAAGCTGCTGGCCGAACGCAACGCCCGATTCGCCGACTCCGACACCGATGCCGCTGTCGAAGCAGACGTCACGCTCCACCGCGCCATTGTCGAGGCCAGCCACAACGCCGTGTACCTCGAGTTCTACGACTCCCTGTTGCCGTCGATCCGGCAGACCGTGGACCGGCATGTCCACGCGACCGGAAACGGCTTCCACGACGAGCACACCGCATTGGTCACCGCTGTGATCGAGGGCGACGAGACCTCCGCGACCACAGCTGCACGGGCCCTTTTCGCCGAAGTGATGAAATGAGGAGTCCATCCGCGTCCACTGGAGGCTGACAGAATGCCGAGCAAAACCGTCGTCGATCCGATCGACGCAAAGATCCTGACTGCGCTCACCGCGGAACCTCGGGCCACTGTCATCGCCCTGGCCGACGCAACCGGGCTGTCTCGAAATACCGTCCAGGCCCGCCTGAGCAAGCTCGAACAGCGGGGCGTTCTTCATTCGTTCGAACGTCGCATCGATCCCTCCGCGCTCGGTTACCCGCTGACGGCCTATATCCTCACCAACGTCGCCCAGCGCAAACTCTCACAGATCGCAGCGGCGCTCGACGGGGTTCCCGAGGTCGTCGAGGTACACGGACTCAGCGGTGTCACAGACCTTCTCGTCCATGTTGTCGCTCGCGATGCCGACGATCTCTACCGCATCGCCGGGCGCATCCTCGACATCGACGGCGTCGAACAGACCACCACATCGCTCGTGATGCGACAATTGCTCGACTACCGGTTGACTCCCCTCTTGGCGCAGATCACCAAAAGCCCCTGAGCCAGGGCCGGATTGGCATTATGCTCACGCCGATCACACCTTCCGCCCTCCTCGCGTGCAGAATGCTGAACTCCTGCTGTGCGGATTGCCGGGCGCCCGAACCGATGTTTGAATCTGTACGCGCGCATCCACCTTCGACCTCGGTGCGGCTTCGGTAGCGACGAAACGCTCCGGCGAGTCTTCGCGCGCCACCTCGGCATCACACCGACGACGTTCCGCCAACGATTCACCACGGCAGGCACCGGGGCCTGACATCCCGCCGAAGCGCGAGCAGGACCCGGCGCCGATTCGGGCGTTACTTGAGTGCGCTTCCCGCGTCGACCGACAGGGTGAGCCCTGTGACGTAACGGGATTCGTCGGACGCCAAGAACAACACCGCATTGCTGATGTCCTCGGGCTCCACCCAGCCGATCGGCAGCACGTGCATGAGCTGCGCAACCACCTTCATATCCTCCGGGCCCGGATTCTCGAGGTCGGGGCGGAACATCTTCATCGCGCCCTCGTTCATGAACATCGGCGTGTTCACGTTCGTGGGGTGAACGGTGTTGACGCGAATGAAGTGCTGTCCCAGTTCGACAGCGAACGAGCGCATCAATCCGACGACGCCGTGCTTCGCGGCGATGTACGGCCCCATATTGGGATGGGCCTTCAATCCGCCCACCGAACTCGTCAGGATGATCGAACCGCCTTGCCCTCCTGCGATCATTTGGGGCACACCGGCTTTCACCGACTTCCACACCCCCGAGAGGTTGATGTCCTGCATTTCCTGCCAGTCGAACTCGTCGGTCTCGTGCAGGGGTGTACCGCCGGTTCCGATTCCGGCGTTGGCCACGATGATGTCGAGTCGACCCAACTGCTCGACGCCTGCGTTCACCGCGGCCTTCACGGCGTCGAAGTCACGGACGTCGGTTTCGAGCGTCACGATCCGACGGTTGAAACCCTTGACCAGCTCGACCGTTTCGGCCATGTCTTCCGGTGTCGCCGGGGCGATCTGCGCGTTCTCCCTGATCGGACCGCAGATATCGAGTGCGATGATGTCCGCGCCTTCCTGCGCGAGCCTCACCGCGTGACTCCGCCCCTGACCACGCGCTGCCCCCGTGACGAGCGCGACCTTTCCTTCAACTCTCCCTGCCATGATCCACCTCTCGCGTTGCGCAACGAGCGTCTGCTCGATGCAGTGTTTCCGCACTGTCCCTATGCTTTTCGCATTACCCCGAGAGGGCCCACCTATTTCAGGATCCGCTCGAACTCGATGTGCAACTCGACTAGACCGCGCAGCAGGAAGGTGGGCTCGTATACGAAGCTCCGGTCGTCCGTCGCCCCGTGCCGGCTCTCGCTGATCCTGATGTCGTCCATCCTGTCGAGAAGTCGGTTCAGGGTTACCTGACCTTCTATCCGAGCGAGCGGTGCACCCGCACACGTGTGCAATCCACGCCCGAACGCGATGTGATCGTGCGAGTTTCTGCGGTCGAGTCTGAACTCGTTCGGATTCTCGAACTTTCGGGGATCTCGGTTCGCTCCGGCGAGGCTCAGCATGACGATCGTTCCCGCAGGGATGTCGACGCCGCCGAGTGTCGTGGTTTTCCGGGCGAGGCGGAAGTCGATCTTCGTCGGGCTGTCGAAACGGAGTGATTCCTCCATGAACGGTTTGATGAGACTGCGGTCCTCGCGCAGCATGTGCTGATACTCTGGCCGTTCACCGAGCACCCGCAGCGCCGAGCTGAGGAGTTTCGTGACCGTTTCCTGGCCGGCGGCAAACAGGAAGGTCGCGGGTCGCACCACCTCGATGAGCTCCGGAGTCGAGCCGTCCGGATACGTCGCTGCAGCCAGACCGCTGAGTATGTCTCCGCGAGGATCACGCCGCCGATCAGCGAGGTAGCCACTGAATCGCTCGTCGAGATACTCCAACGGGTTGATGCCCACCGGCTCGTGATCGAGCGACCCCACCCGGGTGCCGGGACGTTCGCCGGCCCCCAGCGCTCGGCGAAACTCTTCACGGTCCCCCTCCGGAACCCCGAGCAGATCCGTGATGGCCAACGTCGCAAAGGGTTTGGCGTACTCGCCGAGAAACTCACAGCTCCCGTTGTCGATGAATTCGTCGAGCTGCTGATCTGCGAGAGTCCACAGGTACTCCTCGTTCTGCTTCAGCCGCTTCGGAGTGAGGAGTCGACCCAGCAGAGACCGGGCCCGTGTGTGATCGGGGGGATCCATCACCACCATGTGTTCGGAGATCGGAAACAGGTGGCGGTGCGCTTCGATCTGCTCGGTGATGTCGTCGCCTTCAGGCTCGAACGGCAACGGCGGAAACGGACCGCCGATGGCGTTGACCGCCGAGAGCGCGTCGGAGTTCTTGAATCCTTCGACAACCTCCTGATAGCCGGTGACGACCACCACGCCGTAGTTCGGCTCACGGAAGACCGGATTCCGACTTCGGAGGTCGTCGAAATATTCGAAGGGATTCTGCGCAAGCTCTCCGTCGGAGAAGTAGTCGGCTGAGGCGAGATCGGTCATCGGGTCACTGACCTTTCGGTGAACGAGGTGACGCACCACGCGCGCCCTCGGTGATACTGATGGCCTGGCGCGGGCACGCGCCGGCTGCGGAGTGCGCTTTGGACCACAGCGCTTCCGGTGGGTGTTCGTCGCAGGTTGCGACGTCGTCGTCCGGGAGATCGAAGATCTCCGGGGCGATCTCGATACACAGAGCATGGGCTTCGCACATCTCGCGATCGATGCGCAGTCGCTTCGTCGATCCCGTCATCGGGCACTCCCCAGGAATGAGGTCGGGTTCAGACGGCACAACGGACCGCGTCCGCGCGCCGGGGGTAGGCTGAGTAACAACGTTACTGACGAGACGATAACCCCGTTATCCCCATACGGCAAGGAAATTCACGAACATGGAGAACACCGATTCGCCCGGCGCGGTCGATCCGACCCGAGAGCGACTTCTCGTCACCGTCGTCGACCTCCTCGAGAACGAGGGCTACGACGCGGTGCAGCTGCGCGAAGTGGCGCGTCGGGCCCGCACCTCGTTGTCGACCATCTACAAGCGATACGCCACGCGGGAAGAGTTGATCCTCGCCGCGATCGAACACTGGATGAACACGAACTACTCCGGGATCGTCACTCAGAGCCGCGATCCGAACGAGCCCCTGCACCCGGCGATGATGCGGGTGATCCGTGCAATCTTCGAGCCGTGGGAACAGCACCCGGAGATGCTCTTCGCATATTTCCGCGTGCGGTCCGCACCGGGGGGCGACAGCCTGGCCGTGCACGGCTTCGACTCTGTCGTGCCCGTCGGCATGGCAGTTCTGTCCGACGTGGACCCGACATTCGTCGCGGAGGCGACATCGATTCTGTCGAGCGTCATCTACGGTTCGGTGGGACGCTGCCGCGAAGGGCACATCGAGATCACCGACATCGTGCCCACGATCGATCGCACCGTCTACTGGCTCACGACCGGCTATCAGTCGCAACTTCGCGACGAAACCTGAGCCGACTCCACCTCCTCTTTCGGCCCCCGAAGGCCACAAAATACGGTGCGGGGTGTCGCGATCCCGTCAGGGATGGGAGAATGACCTCATCGAGATCGGAACCTCGATGTGAGGGTCCGGATCGAGTGTGTAGGGAGTATCGGTATGGCACAGGGCATCGTCAAGTGGTTCAACGGCGAAAAGGGCTTCGGATTCATCGCACCCGACGACGGAACCCCCGACGTTTTCGTCCACTTCTCCGAGATCGCGGGCAGCGGCTTCAAGTCGCTCGATGAGAATCAGCGCGTGGAGTTCGAGGTCGGCCAGGGTCAGAAGGGCCCGCAGGCCACCAACGTCCGCACTGTCTGACCAGTGTGACGTCAGGGGCCGTATCCAGTGGATACGGCCCCATGCTTTTCCTCACGTCGTAGCGCTCCGGCTCACCCCATCGGGTCGTCGGCTCCCGCACGGGCGGTGTCGCGGAACGGTGCGTGCACCGCCGCCCACCGCACGCACTCCCACCCGCCGCCGGGTATCGGCACCAGTTCGACGGTGTCGGTGTTGGCCAGGTGGTTACCACTCGCGAAGCCACCGGGCACCTTGCCGAGGTACGACGCGACCAGACGGATCGCAGCGCCGTGGCTGACCACCACGATGTCGCCCGACCCGGCCTCGAGGTAGTCGGCGCGCAGCTCGTCGAGCACCGGCACGAACCGGTCGAGGACATCGAATGCGGTCTCACCGCCGGGCACCCGCGCACGTAGATCGCCGTCGTGCCATGCCTGGTAGACCTTCACGAACATGGCGTGCGACTCGTCGTCGACGCGGTCCTCGAGTTCGCCGACCTGCACCTCGTGCAGCCCGTCACGCACCGACGCCTGCAGGCCCACCGGATCCTGCGCGTGCTGCGCGGTCTGCTTGGCGCGAATGGCCTGCGACGACACGAGCAGCGTCGGCGCGCGCTCGATGAGGTTCTTCCCGAGCGTCTGTGCCTGCGCGACACCCAGTTCGGTCAGTTCCGCGCCGGGCAGCTTCGTGTCGAGCCGCTTCTCCACATTCGCCACCGTCTGGCCGTGCCGGGCCAGAATCAATCTCCCGTTCAACTGCTTTCCTCTCCGCGCCGCAACCGCTCCAGCCACTGTGCATCGTCGTCGTCCGACACCGGGGCGACGCCCGGCTCGGACACTGCCGCCCACGAACCGAGGAACCGCACCTGGGCGAAACGGTGAAGTGCCTTGAGGGCTTCCGCGACGAGTGCGTCGTCGATGTGCCCCACACAGTCCAAATGGAAGAAATAGGTGCCGTATTCCATACGAGTGGGGCGCGACTCGATCCGGGTGAGGTCGATGCCCCGGGTCGCGAACTCCGTCATCGCCCGAACCAGCGACCCCGGCTCGTGAGGGAGCTGCAGGATCACCGACGTGCGATCGCGACCGGTGCGCTTCGGAACCGAGACCGGGCGGGTGACGAGGACGAAACGTGTGCGGGCTCCGGCAAAGTCCGCGACACCGTCCGCCAAGACCTCGAGCCCCAGCCGTTCACCGGCGAGCGCGGTCGACACTCCGGCGTCGACTTTGCCCGCCTCCACATCCTCGGCGGCACCCGCATTGGACGATGCCGCCACGATCGTTGCGTTCGGCAGCGTGTCGCCGATCCACTGCCGGACCTGTGCCGCCGCCACCGGATATGCGCCGATCGTCGCGATCGTGTCGATCGTCACCCCGGAGCGCACCACCACCGTGAACGCGATGTCGAGCTCGGTCTCGGCCACGATCTGCAGGCGAGGCCCGAGTGCGAGCGCATCCATCGTCGGAGGCACCGACCCTTCGACGGAACTCTCGATGGGAACGACCGCGGCGTCCACCTCACCGTCGCGCAGCAACTGCAGCGTGGCGGGCGGACTTGCGGCAGCAACACGCTCGACTGGCGCGTCGAAGGCACCGAGGTCCTCGAAACGGGCCAGGGCCATTTCGGTGAAAGTTCCGGTCGGGCCGAAATACGCGATACGGGGCACGGCTCCCAGGTTACGCATCGCCCGTTGCCGGAATGCGTCGGAAAAGTGAACCGTCTCAGTTCACGGCGAGGCCCAGCTCTCGCAGCCCGTCGATCACGGCGGCAGTGTCGTCGACCTCGACGGCAAGGAGAATTTCGCGCAATGCTTCAGCGGCCTCGGGGATCAATCGGCCGAGGCGGCCGGCGTCGGGTTCGGCCATGGCGTCTCGTACGTCGAATCCGCTCAGCGCTGCTGCCGTGCCGGAGAGCAGTGCAAGCACATCGGACGCTGTGTCGGCACGGGCGACGAACCCGGTCTCGGAGTGCGCGAGCACGGCGAGGAAATCGGCCACGGCGCCCGGACCGTGACCGGTCGGCAGCCCGGGAATGTGTCCGGCTTCGGTGAGCGCGCGGGCCGTGTCGGCGAGAGCCGGGTCGTCGACCTGCACATAGACCGCCAGCGGCGCGGGAGCGGTGAAAGCAAGTACGTCGTCCAGGTCGTCGAGGTCGCAGTCGAGCTGGTAGCGAACGGGTCGCCAGCCGGCGGCCGACGGCGCTGCGGCAGAGGCGTCGAGTTCGACGACGACGTCGCGACCGGGTGCCTCCGTGACCGCGGCCGCGGGGACGATCGGCGCTGCCAGTGCCTTTCCGGATGCGGCGAGCGCGGGACCCACGACCTCGTACCGACGGGAGAGCAGCGCGTCGAGCAGACCGCGTGGCTCGTTCCGCGAGGGCGGCATTCCGAGGGGCAGTGGGATGGACACGTCTTCCAGGCTAACGCTGGTACCCCTTGCGACCAGCGTCACAATGACTTAGGTTTGCCTCACCTACATGAGAAGGAGGGTCCGCATGCAGACCACCACGACCGACATCCCGGCGCCGACCACGGCGGAACGCGTGCGTACCGCTCTCATCCGCGCCGACACCACCTGCCTGGCAATCGACGGTTGCGACCCGCTCTCGACGACCGTCCACTTCCTGCAGGAGGACGACACCATCGCGATCGTCGTGCCCGCCGAGACCGCAGCGGTCGCACTCGCTTGGCAGTCCGGAGCCGCAGGCCTCCCCGCCATGCTCGAGCTGACCGACCACTCGCCCCTGAATCTGCGCAACCCCGTCCGGTCGCTGATCTGGCTCAGCGGAAACCTGTTCCCCGTCGACGAACCACGACAGATCGCCGCCGACGTCGCCGAGATCCTTCCGCACCCCGAGCTCCTCGACGTCGGCCACGGCTCCGAGCTGCTGATCCTGCGACTCACCTCCGTGGTCGCCGCCGACACCACCGGCGCCGAATCCGTCGACCTTCCGGACGTCTTCGACGCCGCCCCCGACCCCTTCGCGACCTACGAGACCGCGTGGCTCGAACACCTCGAACAGGATCACGCCGACATCGTCGCCCGCATCGCACGGCGGATTCCGGCGTCCGCACGCACCGGCCGAATCCGGCCGCTCGGCCTCGACCGGTACGGGCTGCGCCTGCGCATCGAATCCGGCGACGGCGACCACGACGTCCGCATCCCGTTCCACGAACCGGTCGAGGAACCGTCCGGATTGGGCAAGGCACTGCGCCTGCTCGTCGGATGCCCATTCATGAACGGAATGCGCGCCACGCACTGATCGCACGACCGGCTTCACAGAGCGCTCGGGCACAATCGCTCCGGTGACGACGATCCGCACCTGGCTCACTCCACCCCGCCAGAATCCCCGCACACCGCTCGACGCCGCCGAACGACGGGCACTGTGGATCGAGATAGCGATCGTCCTGCTCGTCACCTTCGGGCTCAGCGGAGTGTCGTCGATCCTGTCGCTGCTCGAAGCTGCCCTCGCACCGGAGCCACTGTCCGATCAGACGGTCGCGCTGAATGCCCCGCGGTCGTCGCAGGAGTTCATCGACCTCTCGCGTCAACTCCTCGGCGTCATCCGTCTGTTCGCCTGGGCCGGACTCGGCCTCTATCTCCTGTGGCGCAGCGGCTACGGACCGAAGATCGTCGGCTTCGCGCGTCCACTGTTCCGGCGCGACTGGTTGCCTGGCGCCGGGCTCGCCGCGCTCATCGGATTACCGGGCCTCGGGCTGTACCTCGTGGCGCGTGCCGTCGGACTCAACCTCAACGTGGCGCCGAGCATCCTCGCCGACTACTGGTGGCGCCTGCCCACCGAGGTGCTGTGGGCCATCGCCAATTCCGGTGCCGAAGAAATACTCGTGGTGGCCTATCTGATCACGCGGCTGCGGCAACTCGGGTGGTCGGAGAACGGCTCGCTGTGGGCGTCGGCACTGCTCCGCGGCAGCTACCACCTCTACCAGGGCCTCGGGGGCGGCTTCGGCAACGTCATCATGGGCCTGGTGTTCGGCCGGTACTGGCAACGCACCTCGAAACTGTGGCCCCTCGTGATTGCGCACGCGCTGATCGACTGCGTCGCGTTCATCGGATACCAAGCGCTGGGGGGGCACGTCTCGTGGTTACCGTGAACATGCAGTCGACTGCACTGAACGTACAGTTGCTCGGGTGAACGGCGACCAACCCGATCCTCGGAACCGGCCGCGCCCACCCCAGGGGCCGCCACCGCGCCGGCAACCGCCGATGCGCCCACCCGTTCCACCTCGCGCCGCGCCCCCACCTCCGGAAGGTAATCAGATCATCCGGCGCAACCCGGCCGCGCCGCCGCGGGCGTGGTCGCAGACACCCGGGCCCGAGCAGCGCGTCGCGCCTGCACCGACCCGCAGGCAACCACCTCCACAGCAGCCACCACCGAGCAGGCAGCCCCGCCGGCAACCGCCGCCGCAACAGCACCAGCCGCGGCAGCGACCCGAGCCCGTCGTCGAGAAGCGACGTACCGCGACTGCGCCACCCCCCGCTCCCCCGCGTCGTCGCCGGCCGCCGGTCGCCGAACCCGAACCGCGTCGCAGACGACCCGGCGGAGTCCGACGGGCAATGCGCCGCGTGGGCGCGCTGCTCGCCGTCCTGCTGATCGCCGCGGTCGCGGGTGTCGTCTACTTCGACGGCAAACTCGACCGGATCGACGCGCTCGCCGACTACGAGGGCCGTGTCGGCGACACTCCCGGAACCAATTTCTTGCTGGTCGGCTCCGACAGCCGCATCGGGCTGACCCCCGAACAGGAACAGGAACTCGCCACCGGCGGCGACGTCGGCCCCGATCGCACCGACACGATCCTGCTCGTCCACGTCCCCAGCGGGGGTGGCGCGACCACGATGGTGAGCCTGCCCCGCGACTCGTACGTCCCCGTTCCCGGCTTCGGACAGGACAAGCTCAACGCTTCGTTCGCGCTCGGTGGGCCGCAACTACTCGTCCAAACGGTCGAAGGAGCGACGGGAATCCACATCGATCACTACACCGAGATCGGCTTCAGTGGATTCGCGTCGATAGTCGATGCGGTCGGTGGTGTCGACATCTGCGTCCCGTACCCGATCGACGACCCCCTCGCAGGTCTGAACCTCGAGGCGGGCTGCCAGGAACTGAACGGGGCGCAGTCGCTCGGGTTCGTGCGCACCCGAGCGACACCGCTTGCCGACCTCGACCGGATGAACAACCAGCGGTTGTTCATGTCGGCGTTGCTGGGCAAGGCGACCAGCCCCACCACCTTCCTCAATCCGTTCCGGCTGTGGCCGCTCGTATCGGGGGCGGCGGGCTCGGTGCGCGTCGACGAAGGCGATCATCTGTGGGACCTCGGCCGGCTCGCGTGGGCGATGCGCGGCCAGACAGTGACCGCGACAGTCCCGGTCGGTGGATTCGAGGACGTTTACGGGGTCGGTAATGTGCTGCTGTGGGATCGGGAGCGCGCACTCCAGTTCTTCGGCGCGCTCGAACAGGACCAGCAGATCCCGGCAGAGCTTCTCGCACCCGCGCCCTGACCGTTTTCCCGGCCACCGTCTAACGTGTGATCATGGGCACATCCGAACGACCCACGACTCGTTTTCACATCCTGTTGCAGAGCGAGATCGGGAATTTCTTCGACGTGTCGTACCAGCACATGGCGATCGCCGTACATTTCGACAACCTCGATCTGCCCCATCTGGCCGCCCATTTCTACTCGGAGGCGAAAGAGAAACATCGCAATGCGCTGATGGTGATCCGCTATTTCGTCGACCGGAACATATCGGTGGAACTACCTGCGGTCGGTGCCGCCGTGTCGGGATTCAGCGACGTCCACGCACCCATCTCGCTCGCGCTCGAGAACGAGAAGCGGCTCACAGACGAGATCGTCGAGCTTGCCCGGACGGCCCGCGAAGAGGGCGACTACCTGGGAGAACAGTTCGTGCAGTGGTTCCTGCAGGAGCAGGTGGACGAGGTCGCGACGATGAACACCCTCGCAACCACCGCACGCCGGGCCGGCGACAACCTCTTCCAGCTCGAGACGTTCGTGGAGCGCGAACTCAGCGAGGCGCCGGAGAGGGCGGGCGCCCCTCCACTGCCCCACGGAATGGTCTAGATTCCTCTTACAGTGGTCGTCGAAAAACCATCGAATTCGATGCCCCGGTCACCCCGGATGATCTTGGGTTAGCCAATCCTCAAATGGCCCAGCTTAGGCAATACTCCGATAAATCAGTCTAGCCAAAGCTTGGATGTAATTAACCTTGACCTGCATTAACGTCGTCGACATGACAACAATGGGCGAATCACGCAGCACCAAATTCCATTCGCTTCTGCACGACCAGATTCGCAACGAATTCAATGCATCGCATCAGTACATCGCGATCGCGATCTTCTACGACAACGCTGATCTCCCGCAGCTCGCGAAGCACTTCTACGCGCAGGCGGTCGAAGAACGCAACCACGCCATGATGATCGTCCAGTACTTCCTCGACCGCGACATCGCCGTCGACCTCACCGGTGTCGACGCCTGCCAGTCGATGTTCGAGAGCGCCCGCGAGCCGATCGCACTGGCCCTCGAACAGGAGAAGGCCGTGACCGAGCAGATCGTCGAGCTCGCCCGCACCGCGCGCGATGAAGGTGACTACCTGGGCGAGCAGTTCATGCAGTGGTTCCTGCAGGAGCAGGTCGAGGAGGTCGCGACCGTGACCACGCTGCTGACTGTCGCCGATCGTGCAGGCGAGAACCTCTTCAACCTCGAGGACTTCGTCGCACGCGAGTTCAACTCGAAGACCGAGGCGCGGGGCGGAAACGCTCCGCTGGCCGCAGGCGGCAGCATCTAGCCAGCCCCGCTGCCCCCGAGCGAATGGCACACCGGCTCGCCTCAGGCGATCGGGTGTGCCATTCGCTTGTCAGAAGGTGGCCGGTCAGCGCAGAGTGACCTGGCGGCTGCGCAGGCCGTCGCGGGAGCCTCGCTCGGCGACGGTGAGCGGCGACTCGTCGGCCAGCGCCGCATCGAGTCGGGCGCCGAGTTCGCGGGTCGCCGCGACCCATTCGTCGGGATGCTTCTCACGATCGAGGTCGAACACGGGCACCAGCAGGCCGTGCGTGCGGAACGAGCCCGCGAACCGCGACCCCTCACCGAGGTGCAGTCCACCGGCAGCGTGCACGCGCGACAGCGCCGTCATCAGTGCGTCCTCGTCCTCCGGACGAATCCAGCGCAGGTGCGCCTTCTCTCCGGTATCGACCCACCACGCCGCAACCAGATTCTCGCCGTCGAGACGAGCCGAGGGCATCACGGCAGCGTTGGCCTGCTGCAGCGTCTGCGCGACATCGGGCGCGGCCTCGACACCTTCCGGGATCCACCACTGGAAATCCTGGTGCACGGTGATCGAGGGAAGCTCGTCGGCTACGAGCAGATCCTGTAGGCGTGGCGAGTCCGCGGTCGGCTCCGACACCTTCAACGACGTCCCGGGCTCCGCGGTGAGGGCCCATTCGACTGCCGCGCCGAGTTCCCCGGCGGGATCGGGACCGAAGGTCGCCAATTGCAGCCCGACGTATCCGACGACCTCGTCGCCTTCCTCGCGCGCGAGTGCCGCGACACCGCCCGGGAGGATGGTCGCGCCGACCACTCGGCGTCCGCCACCCGCGACCGGAAGGTCGACGAGCGCGGACGGCACGAACTCCCGCAACGCCACGAGGTCGAGTTCGAGAGCGAGGCCCTCGAACGGTCGGGACGACGCGCCGGACGCCGCTTCCCGTTCGAGCCTGCGCTGCTCGAGCTTGGCCGCGCGATTGCTGCCGGGCTTGGGTCCGCTGTTTCTCTTGCTCTTCTTCGCCACGGCGCAAAACTACACGCCGGGCACTGCGTCGAGTTGAGCCTTGGTACGCCCGGGGTGATTGGTGGCCACCCAGCCGACACCAAGTGTGCGGCACAACTCGATGTCCGCGGGCTCGTCGACCGTCCAGCAGTACGTCGCCCGACCAGCAAGGGCGGCCTTGTCGACGAGATCCCGATGCTCACGCAACGTCGCGACGGAGGGGCCGATCGCGGTGGCGCCGACGGTGGTGGCTGCGCTCCCACCGAGGTAGCGGGATGTTTCTCCCAGCAAGACCGTGGGCAGTAGCGGTGCCTGCCTGCGGATCCGCCAGACAGCGGACGCCGCGAACGACATCACCACAACCCGGGAGAAGTCCGCCGACGGGGGCGTCGCCAATCCGAACCTCGAAAGTTCGGCAAGCAGCTTCGTCTCGACCAGCGCGCCGTACCGCACCGGGTGCTTGGTTTCGACGAACAACTTCACCGGCACAGTCGTGAAGTCCATCATCAGTTCGATCAGTTGACGCAGGGTGAGCAGACTCGCAGGCTCTCCCGGCCTCCCGTAGTCGAATTCGGACAGTTCCGCGAGCGTCATCTCGCTCACGACACCGGTCCCCGTCGAGGTCCGGTCGATCGTGCGGTCGTGAACGCACACGAGGTGACCATCCCGGGTCAGACGCACGTCGCATTCGAGACCGTCGGCGCCTTCCTCGAGCGCAAGTTCGTACGCGGCGAGAGTGTGTTCCGCCTTGGCTGCGGACGAACCGCGGTGGGCGACGACGCGGGGCACGGCGAACTCGGTCACGATGTCACCGCCGGAGTCCGTTCCGCGTCGGTCTCCCGTTCCTCCTGAACAGGCTCGGCTTTCGGCACGGGCACGATCTCGGCGATCGGTGCATACGCGGGCCCGGTGGCCGTGGTGTACCTGGGGTGTTCGAGGGGCCGGCCCCACAGGTCGGTGCCGTCGAACAAGCGCAGGATGTGCAGTGTCGCCACAGCGACCACCGCGGCGAGGGCGGCGACGGCAGCGGTCAACAGCACCGCGTCGGCCTTGGCCTGGAGCGCGTCTCGCTGACGCCAGAACAGGACGAACACGAACAGCACCGCATTCGAGACGATCAGCAGCCACCAGATCCGGACCGCTCGCAGGATCCGCGGGTTGTCGTCGGCGATCTCGGTGAGAAACACGCCGGGCAGAGCAAGATTGACGCCGGGCACCACCGCGCCGAACAAGACCGATCCCGGTGAGCGCGGATCGGAGGTGCCTCGCTCGGCGAACACGTGCCGACGGACCTCGATCAGGCGTAGACCCGACGCGACCGCGGCAGCGAGCGCGACGAGCGGACCGACGATCTGAGTGGCCCACACAGCCGAGTCGGACAGGGCAAGGACGATCGGTTCGATCAGCCGCGTGCGGTTGACGAGAAGCACTACATACCGGACCAGTTCGGCGACGGCTGCGAGCCCGAACACGGCCGCGGTTCCGGCCAGCAGCGTGGGAGCCAAGCCGGCGAGAGTCTCCGCTCGGGTCGGTTCCTCGTCGTGCGATCGCGGGCGGTCGAGCAGTCCCCACCGCGGCATCTCGGCGTACTCGGGGGTCGCCGTGGACTGCGGGGCGCGGGGCGCCGGGCCGTTCTCGGGATCGCGCTGCGGTGATCGGACGACCCACCGGAAGTTCCGTCTGTTCGGAGGAACCGCCACGTGGGAGTCGACGGGTGAGAGCAGCAACCCGCGGCACGACGGGCACCACTGTCGTGCCTGGTACGACACCGGCCAGCGACTCTCGCAACGAACGCAGATCTGATATGCGGTCATCAAAAGATCTCTGCCGGGTCGTTGCCGTACGCCCCGGCGGGAACCTCGTCCACCGACACGGTGGGCACATCGGAAGAACTCACGATTCCAATAGTGGCACGCGCCGATATGCGATGCAGCCGCATGGCAGGCCGTACTGAATATCCACAATGCCTACGCGCAGGAGTTATCCACAGTTTCCACAGGTTTATCCCCAGGGACAGCGGGGCCTCGAATTCACCGCTCGAGACGGCTCACAATTCGAGACGGGTGGGTTCCTGAAACAATCGAGAAATGGAATTACGGATCTTCACCGAACCTCAGCAGGGCGCGACGTACGACGAATTGCTCGCGGTCGCGCAGACCGCCGAACGACTCGGCTACGGCGCTTTCTTCCGCTCCGACCACTACCTCGCCATGAACGCCGAGGGCCTGCCCGGCCCCACCGACGCGTGGATCACGCTCGCCGGCCTTGCCCGCGACACCTCGACGATCCGGCTCGGCACTCTCGTGACCTCGGCGACCTTCCGTTATCCCGGCCCGCTCGCGATCTCGGTCGCGCAGGTCGACGCGATGAGTTCCGGTCGCGTCGAGTTCGGTCTCGGCGCCGGCTGGTTCGAGGAGGAGCACTCCGCATACGGCATTCCGTTCCCGTCGTTGAAGGAACGCTTCGATCGACTCGAGGACGCCCTCGCCATCACCACAGGCCTGTGGGAGACGCCCGTGGGCGAAAAATTCTCGTACGACGGCACGCACACCCGGATCGTGGATTCACCGGCTCTGCCGAAGCCTTTCCAGCAGAAGATCCCGGTGGTCATCGGCGGCGCGGGAAAGAAGCGGACACCGGCGTTGGCGGCCCGCTACGCGAGCGAATTCAACGTTCCCTTCAATTCGGTGGAAGCGTCGGAGACCCTGTTCGACCGGGTGCGGCAGGCGTGCCGCGACGCACACCGCGACCCCGCGGAGCTGACGCTCTCGAACGCGCTGGTGCTGTGCTGCGGGCGAGACGAGGCGGAGATCGCCCGTCGTGCGGCGCGCATCGGCCGTGAGGTCGACGAACTTCGCGAGAACGGGCTTGCGGGGACCCCCGAGGAGGTCGTGGAGAAGATCCGCACCTACGCCAACATCGGAACTCAGCGGATCTATCTGCAGATTCTCGACCTGGCCGATCTCGACCACCTGGAACTGGTTGCGCAGGAGGTCTTGCCCGAAGTGCGCACGCTGTAGATCAGTGGCTGCTGGTGGAGCCGAGGAAAGCTTCGATGTCCCGGCTCCACTCGCGGCTGCGGGCACGCTCGATGCTCCACTGGGCCAAGGCGAACACGCCGCCGGCGATCATCAACGCAAAGATGTACAGCGCGACACCGGCCAGCACCGCCGAGAACTCGGCGGCGGACACGCTCATCGGCTGCAAAGTCACAGCGCCTGCGCGGTCGACCCACACCTGCACTTCGTCACCTGCGACCTCGGAACCGGTGATCTGCACGTCGCCGTGGTGTTCAACTCCGCGGAACTCCCAGGTGGCGGGAGCAGTCGACGGTGCGATGTAGGCGTACTCGCCCCAGCCCGCGTCGGCCATCATGGGGTCTGCATCGAGTGTGGCGGTGACCATGGTGCGTTCGGCGAGTTGCTGCTGCGCCATCGCGACCTGCGTGCTCTGGACGTTCGCGATGACGATGCCGGCAACGGGGACCATGATGAGCATCGCGGCGACGAGCAGCGAGAAGATGCGGGCTTCGACACGGTCGGTGCCGCGGACGAGGGGACTTCGCCCACGCAGACTCCGGCGTGTGCGCCGTAGAAACCCTGCTGTGGACGTCATCTCGGTACCCCGATCCATTCCCCCGGCCGACACTCTTGCACTCCACAATGCTCGCCGGCCGGGCGAATTTCAAGGAATACCAACCCATCTCACACTGTGCGGTGACGCACAGCGCTGCTTACGCTCCGAGCCCGACCGGGCAACTCACGCCGGTCGCGTGCACCGGGCAGTAGCCGTTGGGGTTCTTTGCGAGGTACTGCTGGTGGTAGCCCTCCGCGTAGTAGAACTGGGTGAGCGGCGCGATCTCCGTGGTGATCTCGCCGAATCCCGCGGCTTCGAGGCGCCCGGCGAAGGATTCTGCGGTGGCCTCGGCCACCTCGATCTGCGATTCGTCGAACGTGTAGATGGCGGAGCGGTACTGAGTTCCTTGATCGTTGCCCTGTCGCATGCCCTGCGTGGGGTCGTGGTTCTCCCAGAACTGCTTCAGGATCCCCCCGAAGTCGATAACTGCGGGGTCGAAGACGACCAGCACGGCTTCGGTGTGCCCGGTACGACCCGAACACACTTCTTCGTAGGTGGGGTTGGGGGTGTACCCGCCGGCGTATCCCGCAGCGGTCGAGTACACGCCGGCGAGCTCCCAGAACTCCTTCTCTGCACCCCAGAAACACCCCATACCGACCACCGCGGTGGCGAGGCCTTCGGGGAAGGGCGGGACGATGCGATGACCGTTGACGTGATGCGTCTCCGGGACCGGCATGGCGTCCGGTCGTCCGGGCAGCGCTTCTTCCGCTGCGACCATCTGGGACTTCGAGCCGGCATGGGCGAGGATGTCGTCGAACCAGGACATGACCCGATGCTACGCGTGAATGCGTGCGATGCCCTTTTCCGCGACGGCGGGCCGCTTCGACCGGAGCCACCTGTTGCTGATCCAGCGGGCCGCAGGCACTTCGACGCCGCGATACACGAGCTCGGACACCAGCCCGACGCCGATGAGCAGACAGATCACGGCGCCCGTCATTCCGACGAATCCGACGGTGTTCTCGTAGATCCGGTACATGACGAGGGTGTGTACGAGATAGATCGCGTAGCTACGGGTCGAGACCCAGCGCACGACACGCAGTCGACCGAGCCTGCCGTCGTATCGGGAGAGCAGGACCACGACCGCGAACACCACGCTGATCGTCCACAGATAGTGGCTTCCTGCCCAGTACACCTGCATGTCGGTGGCGAGAACGATCACCTGGACCTGGGCGATCAGGGCCACCATCAGGCCGCGGACGGAGATCAGCCGCGCCCACGCAAGGTAGGCGATCTGCCCGAGGAACACGGTGGGCAGCGTCGCGGCGATCTTCGACAGGAACGGCACCGTGTACGGCTCCGGCATGTACAGGTTGTAGATGATCACGAGCATGCACAGGGCCGCCCCGAGCAGTGGCATGGCGATGGGCTTGGCACGCAGCAGCGACCGGCCGCTCACGCAGAACAGATAGAACACGATCTGCACGGCGAGGGTCCACGCTACGCCGAGTACCGCGACCTGCGGTTTCAGGAAGAACGCACCGAGGAAGAAACTGAGTGCGGCCTCACCGTCGGTGACGGTGGTGTGGCCGCTGAACATGCCGTTGATGCCGAAGCGGACCAGCAGGATCGCCGCGAGGATGCACACCCAGAAGGCCGGGACGAGCCGCGCCGCACGAGCGATCAGGAATTGCCCTCGCGGCTGGCGTATCGCCGAGCGCGTGATGAGCAGCCCCGTGAGCATCATGAACGTCGCGACACCGACGAACGACAGATGCATATTGAGGCCTGCGCCCCGGGTCAGCACGATGTGGACGACGTCGATGAACCACCAACCGGTGCCCAGGTCGTCGATCAGATAGAAGCAGATGTGCGAGTACACGACCGCGATCGCGGCGAAGAATCTCAGTAGGTCGAGCCCAGGCAGCTGGACACGTGGTGCCTCGGCTCCGCGTGTCGGAACGTCGAACACCGGCCGAGACACCCCGCAATGTTAAGGTCCCGTTCACCTTTCCCTCCAATCGCGCACCCGTTCGGCCGAGTCGGTGCAGGTAGGAGCGATGCGAGTCGGTTTTTTGCGCATGCCGGTTCCGCCAGGCCGTCGGTGGGGCCCGGCGTCCCGCCCGAGCCCGAATGTTGCGCAGCGTGTAGTTATGGGTTTGGGTGGATACCCATATAGGCACGGAAAAAATCGAACGGGCCCACCAGGCCCGCAAAGAAGGGAACCTTCGTGGCTGAGTACACGCTTCCGGAACTGCCCTACGACTACGCGGCACTCGAGCCGCACATTTCGGCGAAGATCATGGAGCTCCACCACGACAAGCACCACGCGACCTACGTCGCGGGCGCGAACACCGCTCTCGAGAAGCTGGCCGAGGCCCGCGAGAACGGCACCATGGCGGCCCAGGCCACCAAGCTCGAGAAGGACCTGGCGTTCCACCTCGGTGGCCACACCAACCACTCGGTGTTCTGGCAGAACCTCTCTCCCGAGGGTGGCGACAAGCCGACGGGTGATCTCGGAGCAGCGATCGACGACGCATTCGGCTCGTTCGACAAGTTCCGCGAGCACTTCTCCGCGAACGCGAACTCCATCCAGGGCTCCGGCTGGTCGATCCTGGCATGGGATTCGATCGGACAGCGTCTGATCATCGTCCAGCTCTACGATCAGCAGGGCAACATCTCCATCGGCCTGACCCCGCTGCTCATGCTCGACATGTGGGAGCACGCGTTCTACCTGCAGTACCAGAACGTGAAGGCCGACTACGTCAAGGCGTTCTGGAACATCGTCAACTGGGCCGACGTGCAGGCTCGCTTCGAGCGCGCACGCACCCAGACCGCCGGCCTGATCGTCTAGTCACCGGCACCATGCGGACGAGGGCCACCCAGTGGGGTGGCCCTCGTCGGCGTTTCGGGACGCCATCCCTTCCCGCCGACCGTTAACCTGTGCGGGCATGACCACTCCGCTCGACACCGTGTGCTCCGGCCTGGCTTTTCCCGAATGTCCACGCTGGCACGACGGCAGCCTGTGGTTCTCCGATGTGTACGCGAACGACGTGTATCGCCTCGACCCGGCCACCGGGTCGTCCGAGGTCGTCGCCCACATCGACGGGCATCCCGCAGGGCTCGGTTTCCTTCCCGACGGGCGCCTGCTCATCGCCGTCGGACACACCCGCACGGTGATGCGGCGCGAATCCGACGGCACACTCACACCGCACGCGGATCTGTCCGGCCTCGCGACCTGGCACCTCAACGACATGTACGTCGACGGTGCCGGCCGCGCGTACGTGGGCAACTACGGCGACTCCAGCGCGCCACCCGACCCGATCACTCCCGCGGTGCTCACCCTCGTCGAACCGGATGGAACCGTGCGGGCGGTCGCCGACGACCTGTTGTTCGCGAACGGGATGGTCGCGACGGCCGACGGCGGCACACTCGTCGTCGCCGAGACCCGCGCGAATCCGGGAAGGCTCACCGCGTTCACGGTGGGCGACGACGGCTCCCTCACCGACCGTCGCACGCTGATCGAGTTCGATCGGTCGGTGTTCCCGGACGGGCTCGCCATCGACCGCGACGACGCCGTCTGGGTCGCGTCGCCGTTCGGCAACGAGGTGATCCGGGTGTCGCAGGCGGGAACGATCACCGACCGTATCGCCGTCGCCAATCCGTACGCGGTGGCACTCGGTGGAGACGACGGCCGCGACCTGTTCGTCTGCACCGCGGAGAACTGGCAGCCCGAGATCGCGGCGCGTGAACGCACCGGGGCCGTCGTGCGGCTGCGTGTGACGGTGCCGGGCGTGAGTGTCCCAGTGTGAGTGTGCAGCGGGACTGACGAACACACCTGGCACTCGGCGCCTCTTGTGTGCCAGCCGGAAAAACGGGCATTCTTCCCTCATCGCCCCCGAGTGATCGGAGAGACGCCATGAGGGATCAGGTCGGGATTGCCGCGTTTCATTCCGGTGGGTCGCTACGCGGGTTCGTGGTGACCGGACGGTGGCCCTCGACAACCCGCGAATGGACGCAGTTGCTCGCGCTGACCGTGCGGGTGGCGTCGCTGCCGGGTCTGCTGCCGACCTCAACGGTGTTCGGGGTCCGCGAGGACCAGCCGGACGATCCGGAACCGGGAACCGTCGGTCTCGTCCTCGCGGTCGGGCCGGTACTCGGGGAGACTGCGGTGGAGCCTGGGTGCTTCGCACAGCATCAGCCCCCGGCACTGATCATGCTGCATCCCCCGTCGGAGACGACGCCGTCGCTGCCCGAGAACGCGGGCGCCGCGTCGGGGTGTGTGCTGTTGCCCGGGTTGCCGTATCTCGGGCTCGACCATCGCGCCGCGTGGGTGGAGGCCGAAGCCGACGGGACCGTGACGTCGCTGGTCAGTAAGGTGAACGTGGATCCCGGCAGCGATCCCGACACCGCAATTCTGGCCATGCTGCTTGCGGCATGACGCTATGCCGTAAATGAGAGTTCGGTTCTACTAAACTTAGCATTACCTTTACAGCGGCGGCTCGAGCACGCTAACGTCGAGTACGCGAAGGGGAGTAGCCCCCAATCGCCCTGTCGACACACTGGCCGCCATCGGCCCGGCACGGCGAACCGGATGACCTCCGGTGGGCGAGACCTTCGGTCGCCGACGCACCACGCGTCCGGCGTCCGGAGGAAGCCCATTTCCTCCACACGTAGAGGAGGAGAGCCGCTGATGTGGTCCGCAGTCGTCCTGAGTTTCGCAGTCATCTTCATCGCCGAACTCGGCGACAAATCTCAACTGATGGCCATGACGTTCGCGCTGCGCTACCGCTGGTGGGTGGTGCTCTCGGGCATCCTGTTCGCCACCACCGCTGTGCACCTCGCCTCGGTCGCAGTCGGCCACTATCTCGGTGTCGCAATTCCGACGGTAGCGATCTCGATCATCGGCGGCGTCGCATTCCTTCTGTTCGGCGCATGGACCTTGCGCGGAGACTCTCTCGACGACAACGAGGAGTCCAAGGCAGGCCGCGTCACACGATCGGCATTCCTGGCCGTCACCTCGGCGTTCTTCCTCGCCGAACTCGGCGACAAGACGATGCTCGCAACCATCACGCTCTCGACCGACAACGACTGGGTCGGCGTCTGGATCGGGTCGACGGTCGGCATGGTCGCTGCCGACGCACTCGCGATCATCGCAGGCGTCGTCCTCGGTCGACACCTGCCGGAGAACGCGATCCGCTTCGGCGCCTCGGCACTGTTCTTCGCATTCGGCGCATGGATGCTCGGGTCCGGGATCGCTCCCGACGCACCCGCGGTCGGCCCCGTCGCCGGTGGCCTCACCCTCGTGATCACGGCGGTGGCCATGTTCCTGTTCACGCGTCGCACCCGGAAGACCGACAGCACCGAACCCGCCCCTGCTTCCCACGTGTGACTGCTTCCCACGTGTGACTGCTTCCCACGTCTGACCTTCCGCGCAGACCCGCACCCGTTTGCATCGGTATATGCTTGCCGATAGGCAAACACTTGGAGGCGTGAACCGATGAGCGGAGATTCATTCGATTCCGACGAGGTGAACCGACTCCGCATCGCGCTCGGCCGCATCGCACGCCGCGTCTCCCGGCCTGCCGGCGACGGCAGTCTGACACCGTCACAGGCATCCCTGCTCAGCACGGTCGCGCGACGGAAGACGGTCGGGGTACGCGAACTCGCCGACCTCGAAGGCCTGAATCCCACGATGTGCTCACGCATGCTCGGCAAGCTCGAAGACGCCGGGCTCGTGTCACGTTCCGCCGACGCCGACGACAAGCGCGTCGTTCTCGCCTACATCACCACCGACGGTGCAGCCCTCGCCGAGACACTCCGGATCCGACGTACCGCCCTGTTCACCGAACACCTCACCGAGCTGAGCGAGCACCACGTCGACGCCCTGTACGACGCGCTCCCCGCACTCGAGGCCCTCGCCGACAGCATGGGATGCGGCAGAAACGAGGCGCGCACGTGACCGTGCTCGCCGATATCCGTGGAACCACATTCGCCGCGATGCGCGGCCCCAATTTTCGCCGCTACATCACCGGCCAGGCGATTTCCCTCGTCGGCACGTGGATGCAGATCGTCGCGCAATCGTGGCTCGTCCTGCAACTGACCGGATCGGCCACCGCGATCGGCATCGTACTGGCCCTGCAAACCGTCCCCATGCTGCTGCTCGGCCCGTACGGCGGGGTCGTCGCCGACCGATCCGACAAGCGCAGACTCATGATCGGTCTGCAGTCGATGATGGGCCTGCTCGCGCTGATCCTCGGACTGCTCGTCATCACCGACGCCGTGCAGCTGTGGCACGTCTACGTCCTTGCCCTCACACTCGGCCTCAACCAGTGCTTCGAGAATCCGGCGCGGCAGTCGTTCATGCTCGAGATGGTCGGGCCCGAGGACCTGCGCAACGCGGTGAGCCTGCAGTCCACCCTGGCCGCGTGTTCCCGCATGATCGGCCCCGCGGTGGCCGGTCTCGTCATCGCCGCGGGCGGCATCGGAATCTGTTTCCTGCTCAACGCCGCCAGCTTCGTCGCCGTGGTGACCTCGCTGCTCACCCTCGACGTGTCGAAGCTGCGCCCCTCTCCCCCGACCGCGCGAGCCCGCGGCCAGTTGCGCGAAGGGCTCGCGTACGTGCGCCGCACGCCGGACCTGGCAGTGCCGTTGACGATGATGGCGCTCGTCGGCTGTCTCGCCTACGAATTCCAGGTGGTACTGCCCGTCCTCGCAGACCAGACCTTCGAGGCGGGCGCCGGTGCGTACGGCTTCCTCACCGCCGCGATGGGCGCCGGCTCCGTGGTGGGCGGCCTCGTCGTCGCCACGTGGGGTCGCACCGGCATCAAGCCGCTCGTGTTCGCTGCCCTCGCCTTCGGTGTCGCCATGGCCGTCGCAGCCGCGGCACCGTCCCTGCCGGTCCTGATCGCACTCATGGTGATCGTCGGCGGCCTGAGCGTCACATTCACCACGAGCGCGAACAGCTCCCTGCAACTCGCCGCCTCCCCGCAGATGCGCGGGCGTGTGATGGCGCTGTGGGCGGTCGCGTTCCTCGGTTCCACCGCGATCGGCGGTCCCATCGCCGGTTGGGTCGTCGAACAGTGGGGTGGGCGCGCCGGGTTGCTGCTCGGCGCCGGTGCCTGTGTGGCAGCCGCACTGATCGGCACTGCGGTGCTGCGGCGCAAGCGATCCGGGCAGTTCTCGCGCTATCGTTCGACTCGATACGTGTGTCCCCCGGAACAGGAGTCATGACTGTGGAAATTCAAGGTTCTGCCGCGCTGGTCACCGGTGCCGCATCGGGTCTCGGTGCCGCCACCGCCCGCCGCCTCACCGACGCCGGGGCGACGGTGTTCGGACTCGATCTCGAGCAGTCCATCGAACGGGTCGGCGACACCGCACCCACCGGCGTCACGCTCATTCCCACCGATGTCACCAGCGGTGACGAGGTGGCAGCCGCCGTCGCCCGCATCACCGAATCCGGAGTGCCGCTGCGCATCGTCGTCAACTGCGCCGGTGTCGGCTGGGCCGGGCGGATCCTGTCCAAGAACGGTCCGCACGAGCTCGAACTGTTCCGCACCGTCATCACGGTGAACCTGCTCGGCACGTTCAACGTCATGCGCCTTGCCGCCGACGCGATCTCCAAGACCGACACCGTCGACGACTCCGGCCAGCGCGGCGTCATCATCAACACCGCATCCGTCGCCGCGTTCGAAGGGCAGATCGGGCAGATCGCGTACTCCGCATCGAAGGGCGGCGTACACGGCATGACGGTGCCCGCCGCACGCGACCTCGCGCAGTTCGGGATCCGCGTCAACACCATCGCCCCCGGCATCGTCGACACCCCGATGCTCGCCGGCGTCACCGAGGACTACCGCAAGGGCCTCGAAGCCGGTGTGCCGTTCCCGTCGCGGCTCGCGCAGCCCGCCGAGTACGCACAGCTCGCGCAGATGATCGTCGAGCACGACTATCTCAACGGCGAGACCATCCGCATGGACGGCGCGCTGCGCATGGCACCGCGATAGGCAGCTTCGCCGCCGGTGCGCGGTTTCGGTAGTACCCACTACCGCAACCGCGCACGATCGGTTACACAGAGGTTGTGCGGATCGCTCCCGTCGTCGTACTGGTCGCCGTGATCGCCGGTGTCGCGGTGTGGGCGCTGCAACGTCGGTTGATCTTCCTGCCCGACGCATCACCCCCACCCGCCGCCGCGACGCTGCTGCCCGGTGCCGAAGACGTGGTTCTGACGACGTCGGACGGCCTCGAGCTCGGAGCGTGGTTCGTCCCCGGCCGCAACCCGTCCGGGCCGGGCGCCGACTTCACGGTTCTTCTCGCTCCGGGTAATGGCGGGAACCGGCTCGGGCGCGCACAGACCGCCGCCGACCTCGCCGCCTCGGGATTCTCGACACTGCTCGTCGATTACCGCGGGTACGGCGGCAATCCCGGTCGTCCGTCGGAGGACGGAGTAATCCGCGATGCGCGCGCCGCGCTGCAGTACCTGAGCGGCCGAGACGACGTCGATCCGGATCGACTGCTGTACTTCGGGGAAAGTCTGGGCTGCGCCGTCGTGACTGCGCTCGCCGCCGAATCACCGCCGGCCGGAATGCTTCTACGCTCGCCCTTCACGGACCTCGGATCGGTCGCGCGCCACCACTACCGGATCGTGCCGACCTTCGTCCTGAAGGACAGGTTCGAGGTCGCCGGGACCCTCGCACAGCTCGATGTCCCCATCACCGTCGTCTACGGCACCTCCGACAGCATCGTGCCGGCCCAGCAGAGCGCAGCGGTTGCGGACAGTGCACGGAACCTCGTCGAACGCGTCGAACTTCATGGGCTCGAACACAACGATCCAGCGATGTTCGGAACACCCGTCATCGACGCGCTGGGCAGACTCGCCGACGCCCTACGCTAGGCGCGTCCACCTGTCGTGACCACGACGGATGTCGCCCGGCCCGTGCTGCGGGATCAGGCCGGCCGGAGGCGCAGAAAGGATCGGACGTCGTCGAGGCCGTCGAGCGCACGACCGTCCACGTCCGCCGGATTCATCTCAGCGCGCGCCGACAGGGCTCGTGCCAGTGCAAGTGCCTCATCGCTGAGTTGTCCGAACCGCCGAGCGGTGTGCCCCAGGCACAGGCCCGCCAGTCCCAGCAGCGGGCTGCCGGACACTGCCCGCGTTCCGACCTGCATGCACCAGTACTCGACAAACTCTCGATCGTCGTCATACAAGGCAGTCCCGACCATGACGTCCGCTGCCTCGGGCTCGTGCACCCGGTCCTCGAGCGCCCGCTCCAACGTCTCGACTACTACCTCGTGCGACAGGGCCGGAGGGTTATGGAAGATCAGATGTGAATGCATGACGCGAGACTACGAGCTCGACGATCGCCGCAAAAGGGATCGTTTCCACGGGTCAGAGATCATCGATGTGCGGAATATCCAGCACCGCACGGTCACTCATCCACTCACGCAGCACCTTGGTGGCGATCACGTCGTCCTCGTTGTACTCGAGCAACCGCGTGCGCTCGAACAGAACCGGCTCGCCCCCGTCGTAACCGACGGCCTCCCGGTACCAGGCCATCGATGCTTCCCCGCCGGCTTCGTCGTCGCGCCAGTGATGGCCCGCGATCGGCGCGATCTTCTTCAAACCCTTGCCGTTCGGGCACACGAACTGGTCGGTCACCGCCTGGTAGATGTCCACCCACTGCGGCGACGAAATGAACTCCTTGACCTCAGCTTCCGACGGCACCCCCGGGTACCCGTAAAAACGCCGCGCCGACGACAACAACCACTTGTCCTCTGCCGACCTCGAATAGCAGTAGGCAGCAAAGGTTTTCCCGCGACGCTCCGCCGCGCGCCGCTCAGCCGACAGCCACGTCCAGAACTCGCCGAACGAACGGGCCTCATCGGTCGTGGGTACCGGCTGCCACGTCGAGAACGGCCGGTACACCGACTGCACGTCCGTGTTGAGCAGCGTCCCCCACAGATATGCGCCATGTTCGTGATAGCTCTCCATGTCGACGTCGATCTCGACGTCGGCACGCGCGACGTGCACCTGGCGGTACCGCCGCACCAGCGGCGCCCCCGCGAGCCACGCCTTCGCGATCACCACCGCATCCTCGAACGGCCCCTGCGGCCACACCTCGGGTTGCGCACCGGTCCAGCCGGCGAGCCCGTCGATGGTGGTGACACCGAGTTCACGCAGCACGTCGGCGCGCTGCCCCGGCGCGACCAGCGACACGTCGTGCCGCTCGGCCAACTCCGAACTGCACCGCTCCCACCACGGGCAGGTACGGCACTCCCCGATCTGCGACGGCACGGTCGGCACGTTGCCGCGCGCGATCTCGAGACGGTCGGCGAGCCGCGCGTCGTAGTCGTCGAGGACGGCGCTCAGATCGTGGACGAGGATGCAGTCGGCGTTGTATCCGATCGCCCCCGCCACCTGCGCGGGACTGGCCAGCCCATGCCGTTCGAGCATCCGGTACAGATGGGCGACACGCATCTGATCGCTCGAGTGTGCCCGTACCTTGCGGTTCTCGTCGACCGCGGGCGCCCACCGGAACAGGTCGGTGGTGGTCGCGCCTCGGCCCGGGTCGGTGACTTTGTGGTTGACGACGATCACGGGGATGTAGCCGCCGCGCTGCGCATCGCGCAGCAGGATCTCGGATCGGCCCCGGCGGCCGGTATCGGGTTCGACGGGCAGGACCGCACCCCAGATGCGGTCGGCGCCGGACCGGCACGCCTCGAGGGTCCGGTCAGCGCGCTGCGACATGGTCCCTTCCGGAGCGATGTGCACCCACCCGTCCGGGTCGGCGTCGAACATCCGCTGCCGGATCGCGTCGCGGTGCGCCGCGGCGGCTTCCTGACGTTGCGCAGCGCCCGGATTCTTGGGTGCCCCGGACAACTCCTCGGGGAACGTGGCATCGAGAAACACCCGGTGGCGGCACCGCGTCAACGCGCTCGCCTCGATCGAGACGGGCCTGCGTCGCTGCTTACCTGTCGCCTCCACAACTGTCCAGCGTATTCGCTCGACGTGCAGCGCCTCGAAGCAGCACCGTCACGTTAGGCTTGCCGACGAGCGCGGGCGCGCTGCGGTCGTACCGAATGGAGGGTGCTGTTCGATGGGGTTGTTCACACGGCGGAAGCGGCGTGCCACCCGCAAGGCGGAGGCAAAGGCACTCAAGCACAAGGCGGAGCTCGAAGCCAGGCTCGGAGCAAAGAACCAGTTCAAGAGCGATCGGCGCACAGCGAAGTCCCAGGAAAAGCTCGCGAAGAAACTCGCGAAATCGCAGACCAAACTCGACCACGAGCTTGTGAAGTCGCAGGCCAAGGTTGAAAGAGAGCAGATCGCCACGCTCAAGGCGCAGAAGAAGGCTGCGGAGAACCAGGGGCTGACTGCGGCGAAGATCCGCCGCTACCTCGGGGTCGCGCGCCTGCTCATACCTGTGCTCGCTCCCCTCGTCTACCAGGCGGCGACGGCGGTGCGCGGACAACTCGATGTCCGCCGCGCCCAGAAACTCGGTGTCGGCGTCGAACAGCTCGGCCAGTTCACCGGTCACGGTGCGCGGCTCAGCGCACGCATCGCGGCGGCCGAGCAGTCGGTCACGAAGACCGTGGAACTGCATCCCAAGGACGCCGAGACGAAGAAGTTCGCGGAGGCCATCCGCGGGCGTCTCACCGACCTGACCGCGGCGGTGTCCGCTGCCGAACAGATGCCTGCCGCGCGCCGCAAGGCCGCACACGCCTCCATCGGCCACGAGCTCGACGGAATCGAGGCGGATCTGCTTGCCCGCCTCGGTGTGCGCTGACACACCGATGAAAACGAATCCGACCCTGCTCGGCGGCACCGCGGGGGTTTCCACCGCGGCGCTCGCCGTCGCAGCGCACGGCGCGGCCGGAGGTTCGATACCGACGAACCCGGCCGTGGCGTTGCTGACGGCCGTTGCCGTCGGGGTCGGCATCGTGGGTGCCGGGCGTCCGGGGACGTCGCCGGTCGCGTTGCTTGCCGCAGGCCAGCTCGGCACCCACATCGTCCTGTCCACATTGACGGACGGACACCTGCACATCTCCGCGTCGATGCTGGTCGCGCATACCGTCGCCGTCGTCGGATGCGCCCTGTTGATCGGCATCGCCGACCGCCTCTACACCGCGTGTACCTCGGTGGTGCGGCGTATCCGGCCGTGGCGTCCCACGGTTCCCGCACCCGCGTTCCTCATCCCGGCTGTCGATACCGATCCGTACATCCTGAGGCCCC
This sequence comes from Rhodococcus sp. NPDC060086, assembly GCF_042730275.1. Classification (NCBI taxonomy): domain Bacteria; kingdom Bacillati; phylum Actinomycetota; class Actinomycetes; order Mycobacteriales; family Nocardiaceae; genus Rhodococcus; species Rhodococcus sp. NPDC060086. The sequence continues at coordinate 1,468 of NZ_JBHWWZ010000005.1, read as the reverse complement.
TCCCATCCAGCATTTCTCGACGAGGCCCACCGGCAGCACCGCCGGCCGTGTCCTGATTCCTACTGCTCGAGAAAGCACCTACATCTTCATGAAGAACACCCTCACCCGGGTCCTCGTCGGCTCCGGCGCCACCGCGGCGCTGCTGCTGACCGGTTCCGGCATTGCCGCTGCGCACGTCTCCGTGGTGGCGCCGGGCGCCGAGCAGGGCGGCTACTCCGTCCTGACGTTCCGCGTCCCCACCGAATCCGAGACCGCCGGTACCACGGCTCTCACCGTCGAACTGCCCGGTCTGCGGTCCGCTCGCACGGAGCCGCTGCCCGGCTGGACGGCGACCGTCGAGACGAATCCCGAATCCCAGCTCGCAACCTCGGTCACCTGGACCGCCGACCCCGGCATCGAGGTGGGTCCCGGCCAGTTCCAGCAGTTCGTGCTCTCCGCCGGGCCGCTCCCGGAGGAAGAGGAAGTCGCGTTCCCCGCCACCCAGACCTACGGCGACGGCGAGGTCGTCGCGTGGGATCAGATCGCGACCGGTGACGAGGAACCGGAGAAGCCCGCACCCACCCTCACTCTCGCTGCGAGCAGCGGCGACGGGCACGGGCACGGCGCGAGTGCCGAGACGGTGACCGACACCGAATTAGCGGCCGAGTCGGGCAGCACCACCGACAACACGGCACGCTGGCTCGGCGGCATCGGCCTGGTCCTCGGCGCGCTCGGAGCCGCACTCGGGCTCGGCGCAGTGATCCGGGGACGGCGAGCATGAAGCGTCTCGTCACCGTTCTCCTGACCCTCGCCGGCGCCCTGATGCTCGCGTCGGGCCCCGCCGCGGCGCACTCCGTCGTCATCGGCAGCACTCCCGAACAGGGCGAACAGATCGCGGAGGCACCCGAGCGGGTCGACGTGACATTCAACGAAGCGCTGCAGGAGCAGTTCGCAGCGATCACCGTGGTCGGTCCCGACGGCAACCTGTGGTCCACGGGCGACCCGATGGTCGACGGATCGACCGTCAGCGTCGGACTCGACGGACTCGGCCCGGTCGGCGAGTACACGATCGCCTACCGCGTGACGTCCGCCGACGGGCATCCCGTCAGCGGGACCCGCACGTTCACCCTCACCCAGGAGGGCACCGGTACGCCCGGTGAGGCCGCGGCCGGCGACACCGCGCCGGCATCGGACGGCACCACCGACAACGGCGGTGGCCCCGCCATCTGGTGGTTCGTCGTAGCGGGTGTGGTCCTGGTCGCGGCTGCGTTGTGGTTCGTGTTGCGCAAGCCGAAGGCCTGACAACCGTGCAGAAAGTGCGCCTCTCCGGACTGCGGGAGCGGTTCCGGCGCGGTGGCGGAGACCGTACCGGTACCTGTGCCGAACGGGCCGGCAGCGCGCCTCCCCCCTGACCGGCCCACCGGCTCACCCCGCCGGACGCGGCCCGCTGGCGGACTCCCCCCACCGCCCGGAGGCTCGACGGAGCAAC